>JAOUKW010000081.1 GCA_029882335.1 Candidatus Heimdallarchaeota archaeon
AACAAATATATTGAGACATAAGATGAATAAAGTAATAACCCATCTCAGATAATCTGTTTTACTAAAATACATAACTATATTTTTTATAGTAAATATATATCTTATATGTTAGTTAATGGTTAAATTTCTTTATTTTCTTTTAATTCAATGAAAATTAGTCAGACCAGTCAATATCAATTTTGTTTTGTTTATCTTTTGGATTCATCATGATATTTGCAATTTGATTATACAGATCTATCCAAACCATCTCTAGCTCATCATTCCACATTTCTCCAATAAAATTTCTTAAAGTTTGAATTAATATATTTCCCACTATAGGGTAGTGTTTTTTCTTTACTCCGTAACCATTATGCTTAATTCCAAGTTTTCGAATCTGTGGAATCAGTACATTAAAATCATCTAATCTTGATACTATGTAATTTAATAAATCAAGTAATTTTACTTTATGTTCGTCAAATTCTGTTTTGAATAATTTCTCAATACTCGGATGTTCCTTAAATAAATTGCTGTAAAAATATTCTCCCGCAATTTCATTATTTTTGTAGATAATTTTCCAAGTCTCTATGATCTGATCTTTAATTTTCATACTATACATTGATTACCTATCCACACTTACAACCGATTTCTAGAGTATCTATCTGATTCTTCATTACTTTTTAACTTTAATAACATAATCGATATGCTATATATTAAAAATTTAAAAATTATAGTTTTTAATTAATAGTAAAATTAATTGAAATTTAAGTTGCACCTATGTTTAGGTGAAATTTACTAATTTTATTTGATAAAATAAAAAGAGTTTCAGTTGATTGACTAGATAGTAGTTATTAAATCTAATAGTTGTTCCGTTCTATATGGCTTTTTTAAGAAACCAAGTACATTAGGATGTGTTAAATCTAACTTTGAGTGAGAAAACATATGACCTGAAACAAAGATACATTGAATTGTGGATTTTATATTCAATAAATTAATGAATAAATCCCAACCATTCATTTCAGGCATTTCTACATCTAATATCAACAAGTTAACTTCATGTTTTTGTGTATCAAAATAGCTGATTGCTAATTCAGGTTTAGAAATAACGGTTACTTTATATTTTTTCCTTTCTAACAATCTTTTCATAGCCAATAATTGATTGTCATCATCATCTACGGCTAAGATCTTAATAATTTGATTGTTAAAAATAGGTATATTATCTCCATTTTCATCATTAACAGTAGCATCTGTAATTGGTAAATAAACAGAAAAAGAAGTACCTTCCTTCAATTTGCTTTCTACACTGATATCACCATTATGTGATTTTATAGATCCGTAAGCAATCGATAATCCCAATCCCGTTCCAGATTTAATTGATTTATTAGTAAAAAATGGTTCAAATATTTTATCCAATTGTGTTGGTTCAATTCCAACTCCTGTATCTTCAATTGTAATTTTAATATATTTTCCAACCTGCAGATTTAGCTTATTTTCTATTAATTGGGTTTCATCAAATTCCACTTCTGAGACAAGAAAATTGATCGTACCTTCAATTTCTATTGAATCTTTTGCATTGATTAAGATATTTAAGATTGCATTATAGATCATTGAATAGTTTCCCTGAATAAACATTCTGTTTACTTTATAACTTCTTTTTATCATAATGTTTTTTTCAAAAGTTCTTTTAACTAATTTTAATAAATTAGTATAAACCTTTGAAAAATCAAATATCTCTTTTTCTAATGGTTTTGTTCTAGATAGTGCAAGCAATTGATCTACAAGTTCTTTTCCGCGAAAAACAGAATTCACCATCTCCTCTAATATTTCCATTTGATGTCTATCATTAAATTCATTTTTTAAATAATCGACATTCAAATTGATCGTGGTTAGTATATTATTGAAATCATGAGCTACACCTCCTGCTAATCTACCAATAGCCTGCAGATTTCTTGCTTCAAATAGCCTAGTCAAAAATTCTATATCTGTTTGTTTATCATCAATTTTATCTTTAGTAAATACTGCTAAAAAATAATTATCATCATCAGTTCTCTTAATAATCATTTTAAATATTTTATTAGTATTATAATTTTGATCTGATTGATCGTAAATCGCCGTCATATCTAACGCTTGACAATACTCTATTGCACTTTTAATCTTGTCAACTATATAAGTTTCGAATAATAGAAATATATTCGAATTGATTAAATTCACTTCTACTGGAAAATTTGATATGTTAGATAAAATTTTATAATCTAATATTTCCCCATTTTGGTGTATTTTAAATAATAAATCTGGTAAAAACCCTGACATTTCTTTGATATTTAAGAAATCAAGGTATTTATCCACTATTAAAATAACTAAAATATCAGATATAACTGTTGGGATATTAACTCATGACTGGACATTATTTTTGTTTGTTTAATCTATAATCACATTGATAAAAACTCAAATCATGATTAAAACAAATAATTTAAGTCTGTATTGTAAAAATTCGAAAATTCAAATTCATTCCAATTTGAATTTACCCTATAATTGAATGAGTAACTTTGAAGATGAAGAAAATATACTCGATTTGGATGATCTCGGATTATCTGATGATTTTATTACTATTACAGTGCAGGAATTAATCTTGATTGTTTATGATGCATCTGGGTCTATGAAAGAACATGGTAGTTCAGGACAACCCAAGTATAAGGAAGCAGAAATTGCCACAAATGGATTCATCAATCGTTTGCAATTATCTAGAGCTGCAAGCAGTTTCCATATAGCAGTCGCAATTTTCAATGATGACGTTACTGAAATATTACCACCAACTCCTGTTCTTGAATTACCTGCTGAAGACGCTGTATCACTTCCAAAACCAAGTGGTAACACAAATTTAGATGCTGGATTAGAATGGGCTGAAAATCTAGCAGAGAAATTCATTAAAGATAGTGGAGATATAGATAGTGATGTTAAAAAAGCTGCAATTGTTGTGTTATCCGATGGGCGAGTAAACAGAGGTGAAGATCCATCTATTCGCGGTCAAAGATTGGCAAATTTACACACGGTAGGAGCTGGTGCATTTGGAAATGCTGCAGAAGAAGTATTAAAAGGAATAGTAACTGTACCTGATTTATTTAAACGTGATCCATCTCCAGAGGATTTAAGAGCATTGCTTGAAAGATCGACATTAAGAGCAATGAGGAATTAATAAAACAAAAGAGGTTATAATATTAAACTTACACTTGCAAGAATGGGTAAGGTAGATGCAACAATTATATCCACATTAGGACAAGGCGCACAAGGTACAGTGCATGAGGTTTTAATTGAACATAAAAAATATGCATTGAAAATATATGATAAAACACAATCTCATTCTTATTCAGCTCAACGACGAAGCAGAAAAATAGGCGAAATTATATCCAATCCTCAAGTTGGTGCTTTAAAAAGAACATGGATGTTAGATAATGGTGAAGAGGATAATGGTAACCCTGTAATGTTACATCGGTTATTTAAGAATCCTGCCATCGAGGATTATTATACTTCATATATTCCACCCAAGAGTCTAAGAGTTAGAGAAAAAATTGCTATTGGTTTAACTGCAGGTATAGTAGAAATTCATAGAAATAATATTGTTCATGCTGATCTAGCACCCATAAATGTACTATACACTCAAAATGGTGAAGTTGCTATTATTGATTTTGACGGTGCTGGATACTACCCACCTGATAAAACAATAAATTCTCTTGAACCAATTGTCAAAGGACATGTGCAATTTCCTAATTGGGTAGTACCACCTGAAATTAAGAAAGATGTATCTGGATTCGGAACTGACATTTGGTGGTTGGCTTCAATTATTATGAAGGTTCTAACCGGTTATTCACCATTTTTTTTCTTGAAAATTGCGGATGATAAAAGCATGAGGGAATTATTGGAATTGATACCTGATACCAACTTTTCATGGCCTCCAAACTACGAGGATATAAGAAATCATTCCAAGATACAAACAACTTTAAGTAAATCAGTACTGGAACGGGTTAGAAAAGTGCTTAATACGACAATTGCAACTGCTACACTTGGGGAGGTATTTATTAATTATACAAACATTAATCACAGACCTAATTCAATAAAAATTTGGTCTAGCTTCAGATCGAGGTGTTTTAAGTAATGAATAAGATAGAAGAATTATTTGAAGAATTTTTAGATGAATTTGCAATAATGTTAAATTTTCTCGCTATTAGATCTACTAAAAAAGGATTTGATATCGATTTAGTTGTTACTGCTGCAGATAATCTAGCTAGCAAATATCGTAGGAAAATGAAGACTATTGATACTACGAAACCTACTAATTCGATCTTTCAATGGATAAGTGGTAGGTTTAGAAAATCAACAATCACCAATACAAATTCTGATTTGATAGATGATGATAGAGATTATAGTTTAAATGATAAAGTTACTCAAATGCAAGCTGAAATATTTTCCATTGAATATAATAAAGTAAATGAACCAACTCAACCTATCGATGAATCATCAATAGATTCTGTAAACAATACAATTGAAGAAAATGATCTGACAAACGAGGAAATTAATAAACCTAATTTGATACATAATCAAATTGAAGAAAAACACACTGTACCAAGTGCAAATCCAAAAGATTCTTTATTAATAACTGATAAATTATCCATGAATAACTCAAATAAAGATGCTTCTTTTGATGAAATTAATTTCATCGAAAAACAGGAAAAGGAAGTATTTGTTAACACTTCAAATGACGATGAATTTGATTATTCTGAATTGCCAGAAAATATGGAAATTGCATTGAGTATTGATCCAATTGATAATAAGGATCAAGATAATACTGAATATTTTCTATTTAAATCAGGTGCGATTGGTATAATTCTTTGTGATGGTGTAGGTGGTGAAGGTGAAAAATCCGGAATTTTAGCCAAATCATTACCCTATCAATTATATCGTTATTTAGATCAAAATATGGATTGGTCGAATGATTCTATGAATTATTGGGATACGCAATTAAATGAAGCTATAAATAACTCAATATCAGAAATGAAGATAAATGGAGGCGCAACTACATTGATAATCGGAGTAGTTCCTAGAAACCAAAATAAATTATATTTTGGCTGGATTGGTGATGGTAATGCGATTTATTTCAATTCTGAATTGACGGGATTTTCTAAATTAGTATTTCCTCAACAAGATAATGAGAAAAAACTAACTGCAGCTATCACTGGACAAGGTCTAATGGGAAAACCAGTAACTCAAATCCTAAATTTGAATGAGGGTACTTTAGTATTCTCGTCTGATGGTTATAATTTAACCAATGGGTTAGTTTTGAATCACTTTTATTCTAAGGTTCTTAGAAAATCAAATTTAGAGGAATCGCTTTATGAATGGGTTCACTCAATTTGTTGTCAAGTAGAAAAATTTCATCATCCCAAATCAGACGATCGTTCAATTATTATAATGAGGTGGTCTAATAGTATATGATAGGAGATATCTTTGAGTTACATAGTAGTTCTTTGTATTGGTAAATTAGTCCCATGTAAAGTTGAGCATGGTCGAACTACATGTACATCTTGTGGGCTAATTGACCCCAATCATGAAATATATGAATTCATGGGTAGTTATTGTGAGTATCATAAATCGATTCATTATCGTTGGATCAATAAAGATTGGTCTCAACAAAATACCAAACTATTCAGGAAGAGAAGAATTGAAGATCCAATAATATCTCCTATTCCGACTGAAAACTCATTAGAACGTTTCTATCTTAGAGGTTATTTTTGGGTAATCAATTTGAGTACATGTAGTTCTCCTGATTTTAACGAGGTTATGTGGACTGGTTATGAAGAATCAGAAAGCATTTTATTACGTTCTATGGATACTGGTTATAGATTAATAAATCAACATGGAGTTCATGCACCAATCCTCGCAAGTATTTTTGAATGGTTTTTACATAGGTATATTTGGGTGGAATTGAGGGAACTTGTAGCAATTTCTAATTTAACTCAGCAGTTAAAAAACAGTATTATTAACGCAATAGATAATCCTACACCAACAAATGTATTTAAATTTTTATGGTCTTTTCATAACTACATACCAGGTTGGCATTCTTCTCGATCTTTAGGTAGACGCTCTCCTTCATTACTTCTTCAAGATGAAATCAGATGGACAACAAATCGTATCACCGATTTGGATGAATCTGAGTTAAAGAGGCTTAAAAAATGTGGACCCGAGGAAGATCTATGGGGGTCTTGGAAAGAAATGTGGCCAACAGAGGTGGAATTGACCGGTAATTTGACAGAATTTGGTTCAGAATTAATTCGAATTGGTATTAAATATACTAATCAAATGGATATTGTGTTTGATAATGGATTGGTAAAAAATTCAAGAACATGGGATGAAGTAGCGATAAAATTAATAGAATGGCCATTAGAATTCGATATTGGTGGTATTTTAAACCATTCAAACTCCATTCGATCAAATAATGGTTTTATTTCAAATTTACAAAAGAAAATTAGTATATCGGTTCCAAAAATAATTGAATCTAAAAATAATAATTGGGAGGATTATCTGAAGGTACGGATGCCCTTGTCCTGGGAATTAATCGAGACCAATGAAAATATAATCACATTTACACTTAGTAGTGAACAAGTTAATGAAAATATGTTAAACAATACCTTAAGATCACTTGAACCTTGGATTAAGAATCAAGCAAATCACGATGTATTACTAATAATCATAGGTGATATTAGTAATAATCATAGAACTCTATTAAATTCAATGACAAAACGTTTGATAGGGACATTAGTGAAAATAGAACTCAATTAATCCTTAATTTCGTTCTTTTTAGAAATGAGTGTGTCTCCCATCTTACCTAGTCCTTCACTGATTTCTTTAATGCCCTCACCAACTTTTGTTGATGATTTTTTGACTCCTAATACAGTTCCTTTAACAGTTCCCACAACTCCTCCAATTACACCTTTTCCGACTGCTTCAAAGGGATTCTCACTTTCATCAACTCCCTGTTTTATACCTTGAGTTAAACCATCAATCATTCTTCCAGCAGTTCGTAGGGGTGCACGAAGAACTTCTTCTACAGTTCTAACCATTCCTACACTAGTATCTGCGGTACCATCTACAAATTCAGAAACTTTTCCATCTTTAATTTCAATATTAGGTGTAATTCCTTTTTTCTTAGTATTATCATTTTTATCCATACATACTATAGTGTAATTTATATTTATAATCTACCTGAAGTTTTCAATTTATTTATCAATTTTTTTGAAATTATTAACTTGAGTGTAGTATATCAATATATGACGGATAGGGCCACATTTTCTTTGGTACTTTTGACTCTATATTATCACAATACACTCGAATTTTCTCCATCAACGGTCGTATATCCTCAGTCGCTATTCGTGCACCTTCAACATCATCTGAAATTTCATCCAATCTAACTAGTAAATTTTCTAATTTTTCAGTTTCTTCATACAAGTTATCTAATAAGTAAATGTAATTTTCCTTTAATTTCATATATGCATTCGACTTAGATAATACTGAATCTGCGTTGCTATCCATTCCTATTTCTTTTATATATCTTAAAAGAGTAGGAACAACACCACTTTTTACCATATAAACCAATGTATTTGCTTCAATCTCAATAATTCTTCTTAAATGATGGATATCAATCGAAAATCTAGCAGACATTTCTCGTTGAGTTAAAATTCCTATTTTATCTAAAAATTTAAGGTTTTTATCATCATTCAATGCTAGTAATGCTTCATAGGAGTTTTTCTTGTTTACTAATCCTCTAGAATTAGCTTCAATTACCCAATCTTCACCATAATTATTTCCATTAAAGACAATAGGTTTTGATTTATTATAAAAATATTTTATAGTTGCTAATTTCGCTTCAATTGGTTCTTTTGAATTCAAGGTTTTTGTTAAGTATTTATTTACTTCATCCATAGATTCTGAGATTATTGCATTTAAGAAGGTATTTGGAAATCCTACTGATTGTGAAGATCCCACTGCACGAAATTCAAACTTATTTCCAGTAAATGCAAAAGGACTAGTCCTGTTTCTATCTGTATTATCTTTCACCAAATCTGGTAACTGATTTAGACCAAATTTAATGTATTGTTCTTCAGATGTCTCTTCTGTAAATTCTCCTTTTGAAATTCTATCTAATATTGATGTAATAGTATCTCCTAAGAAGATAGAGATAATTCCTGGTGGTGCCTCGTTTGCACCTAATCTGAAATCATTACCTGGTGGTGCAATACTTGCTCTTAGTAGATCAGATCTCTTGTTTATCCCATGTAATACTATTACTATGAATATCAGAAAATCTAGTTGTTCATCAAAGCTAGTACCTGGATCAAGTAGATTTTTCCCCTCATACGTCATTATAGACCAATTATTGTGCTTACCACTACCATTTATCCAATTAAATGGTTTTTCGTGGAAAAGGCATTCAAAACCATATTTTCTTGCTAAACCTGGCATTATTTCCATCAATAAACGATTCTGGTCATTAGAGATATTTGAATTTTGAAATATTGGTGCAAATTCAAATTGACAAGGGGCTACCTCGTTATGTCTTGTTGTAATCGGAATTCCAAGTTTATATGCCTCTGTTTCTAGCACATTCATAAACTCTAAGACATTATCTTTTATTGTTCCAAAATAATGATCCTCTAATTTTTGTCCTTTTGGACTTTCCATACCTATTAATGTTCTCCCTGTTAATTTTAAATCAGGTCTTTTTTCAAACATATCCTTGGGAATAAGAAAATATTCTTGTTCTACACCTAATGTTGGGTATACACCGCTAGTTTTTGAACCTAAAGTTTCTAATATATTCTTTGTTGTTTCATTTAACACCTTTATTGATCTTAATAGTGGTGTTTTCTTGTCTAAAGCATCTCCATTGTATGATGTAAAAACACTTGGTATGCATAATGTTGAACTACCTGCCCTTTTAATAATAAATGCAGGAGTTGTAGGATCCCATGCAGTATATCCTCTAGCCTCAAATGTAGTTCTCATACCTCCTGATGGAAAGGACGAAGCGTCAGGTTCAGCTTGGACTAATTGAGATCTATTGAAACGTTCAATTACTTTCCCGTTTTTAAGAGATTCTGGAGATAAGAAAGAATCATGCTTTTCAGCAGTTCCTCGTGATAAAGGTTGAAACCAATGACAATAATGAGTAGCACCTTGTTCAAGTGCCCATTCTTTCATTGCATGGGCTACAGAATCAGCTATATTGATATCTAATGGTTCTCCAATTTCCATGGTATTGACTAATTTTTCAAATACATTTTTTGGAAGTTTTTCTTTCATAATGCCTTGATTGAATGTATTCATCCCGAAAATCTCTGAAATTTTCATATATTTTCTAACGAAACTAATTATTTAAAAATATTATTTAATGAGTGGGGATAATAACGGATGAAATTGCAAAATACATGCAAAATTACAAATAAACGTAAAAAATGACTTCATAATTGTACTATTATTGATAGTATATTTTAAAATTTACAAAATATTGTAAATTATTTATATTAAGAAAAATAATATTATCTATTTCAATTAATTAAAATAAATTATTATTAAAGAAATACCATAATTGTGAAAAATTGTGAAGCTCAATCTTATTTACACATTTAAAACAATTTTACCAAAATGATTACCAGATTCTAATCTTGCATGTGCTGAACTTATTTCTTCAATCTGATAAACTTTATCAATTACAGGACTTACTTTTCCATTAAAAAACATAGACATAACCGCTCTGAATTCATCATCAGTACCCATATACGATCCGAAAATTGATATTTGCTTTGCAAAAATATTTCTAATCGGCGTGATTCCTCTTGGTCCCGTTGTTGCACCAACAGAAACAAGTCTACCTCCTTTACTTAATGTGTTTATCGCTTTTTCCCAAGTTTTTTCTCCAACAGGATCGATAACAATATTTACTCCTTCATTTTCAGTTATTTCAAGAACTGATTGATCCCAATCTTCATTATCTCGATAATTTAACACATGAGTAGCACCTATTTCCTTACATTTATCCATTTTATCTTGTGTTGAAGTTAATGCAATTGATTCACCACCCATTTCTTTAATTAACTGGATTGCTGCCGTTCCAACTCCACCACCAGCTCCTAAAACCAAGACTTTTTCTCCTTCCATAATTTTGGCTTTGGTTCTGAGCATTCGATAAACAGTTAAAAATGTTAGCGGTGCAGCAGCTCCGTGTTCGAAACTAATGCTATCCGGCATTTTAATAACATTTTTATTAGGCACTATCACTTGTTCTGCTGCTCCACCCCAAGCTCCAGACCCTAAAATATGAAAAGTTCTACACATACTCTGTTGTCCTAATCGACAGTATTTACATCTCAAACAGCTAATTCCTGGATTTACTGTGACTCGGTCTCCTATAGATACTCCTTTTACTTTAGTTCCAATTTCTGAAACAACTCCTGCCATATCTGTTCCTGATATATGGGGGAAGGGAATTGTCCATGCGGGATTTCCTCTTCTAATCCAAAGATCAAGATGATTTAATGCAAATGACTTCACATCTATTTTAATTTCAAAGTCATCAATTTTTCTGATATCTACGTCTGAAATTTCAAATACACTTGGATCTCCATGTTGATTTAAAATCGCTGCCTTCATAAATTTTGATCATTATAAAATATTAAGAACTTACTTATTATATAATATATTTACAATCAATATGATGTATAAATTCAATAATTTGTATTCAATTTAGATTTTATGTAATTTTTTAATTAGCAAGAAATTTGTTAGCCATAAAGGGTAGTATTCCATCTGATTGATAATATTTTATTTCAATCTCTGAATTCATAGCTACCATGACTTCAAAAATAATTTCAGAACTATCCGATTTCCTCGCTTTCACTGATACTGTACCATTTGGACGTAAATTATTCAATCCGACAATGTCAAATAGTTCAGAACCATCTAAACCAAGAGAATCCGCGTCTTCACCGTTTTTAAACAGTAGCGGTAATATTCCCATACCAATTAAGTTGCTTCTATGAATTCTCTCAAAATTTTTAACAATAACTGCTTGAACTCCTTGCAATTTTGGTCCTTTTGCACCCCAATCTCTTGAAGATCCCTGACCGTATTGATTACCTCCCAAAATAATTAATGGTACTCCTTCTTTCTTATATTTTTCTGCGGCATCCCAAACAGGTATAATTTCATTTGAGGGGAAATGTTTAGTATAACCTCCTTCACGACCAGCAAGTTTATTTCTAAGTCTAACATTTGCAAAAGTTCCTCTTTGCATAATTTCATGGTTACCTCTTCTTGCTCCATATGTATTAAAACCATCTTTATCGATACCCTTTGAAATCAGGTATTTTCCAGCAGGTGAATCTTTGGCAATAGAACCAGCAGGTGAGATATGATCTGTTGAAACTTTATCTCCTGCATTAATTAAGACTCTAGCTCCTTTAATATCATCAGTCTTAAGTTGGTGTGGTATGTAATCATCAAAATATGGTGGTTTTTGTACATAACTGGAATCTTGATCCCATGGGTAGAGAGTAGAGCCTTCTGCACTGATATCTGACCATCTTTTTTCACCCACTAAAATTTTACCATATTCTTGTTTATATAATTCAGGGGAAACTGATTTACTTATTGCATCTTGAATTTCATGTGATGAAGGCCAAATATCTTTTAAATATACCGGATTACCATCATTATCATTACCAAGGGGATCTTCTTTTAAATTGATTTTTGTTGTTCCTGCAATTGCATACGCTACAACTAGCATTGGTGAAGCTAGGAAATTTGCCCTTGTTAATGCGTGAACTCTACCACCAAAATTTCTATTTCCACTGAGAACAGATGTTACAAGTAAATCTTTTTCAATAATCTCACTTGTTACAATCTCATCTAAAGGACCACTATTGCCTATACAAGTTGTACACCCATATCCAACAGTATGGAATTTTAATGCTTCCAAATATTCCAGTAATCCCAATTCTTTTAGATAACCTGTAACTACTTTTGAACCTGGTGCTAAACTTGTTTTAACATATGGTTTAACACCTAATCCTTTCTCCACTGCATTTTTTGCTAGAAGACCTGCTCCAATTATTACTGAAGGATTTGATGTATTTGTACAACTGGTAATTGCTGCAATAACTACATCCCCATCTGTTAATGAAATTGAATTTCCATTTT
>JAOUKW010000468.1 GCA_029882335.1 Candidatus Heimdallarchaeota archaeon
CTTGTTTAGAAGTTACAGATTCCATCAAATGCTTATGGATAATTTGAAGATATGTTTTTCTGTGCTTGGCTGCAACTTTAGATATGAGATCTGCACCACTCCTTCTTTCAGTTGATGATCTAGAATTAATCCATAAGTATATGATATTTTCTGCAATTTGAATCTCTTTATCATTGTCTTCATTTGATTCAACTATTAACCAATTTATCGCTATTTCATCTTCTGAATAGTATCCTAGGTCAATAGCTCTTTTTACTCCATCTATCCAACTTTCTTCATCAAGTAAGTCAAATGTCTCAACATTAACTAGTTCTTCAGTTTTCATGGTTTCGTTTTCACTTTCTTCTAATGTTTCAGGTGTAGTATCCACCTCACTTTCAAGTTTTTTAGATTGTTCAAGGTTGTTCTCTGTATTATCTTGTGATGTTTCATTTAATATTCTGCTTGTTTTTATATCACTAAAACCTGCTTCTTCTGGTGATTCACTAAGTTGAGATATTTTTTTAGCGCTAGGTTTTTCCAAGGCATCGTTAAAAATTAATTTCTCTAAGATTTTTTCTTTTTCATCTTCTGATGAAGTATCTTTAGTTTCTTTGTTATTTTGTTTTTTCTTACTACTATCTACTGAAATACTGCCTATATTTAATAAATTTTGAATAAGTGAATCCGGTATATTTCCTTCTTCATCCCATAACTCACTGAGCAATACTTGACAACCTACTTCTCGTAATGTTTCCATATGTTGTTTTAATGACTTATTTATGACAATATAGTCTGTTAACATTGCTATATCCGATGAAACATCCTCTAAACCGGTATTAAATTCCATTAATGTTGATATTTCTGCTTCTCTTTTATTAATCTCCTCGTTTCCATTGAATGGCCAAACTAATGCTATAGGTGTCTTAATATTTTTCATTTGTTTTTCCAATTCTATAGCTTTTAATAGAATACCAAAAGAAACTACGTCTGAGATCAATATAATTAGTAAATCACTATCTGCAATTGCTTTATATGCTAGCTCATTTAATTTGAGATTGTGTAATTTGTCCTCATTAGCAATTGATGCTTTTTTATCATCCAATAATTTTTTCTGGATGGATAATCGTTCTGGCGGATCTTTCAATAAATCTCCTTTAATATAATAGTATCTTAAAGGTGAGTATTTCTTATTTTTAACATAATATAAATTTGGATTTTTCTCAACTAAAGGAATTAGTGATAAATTTTGAATATCTGTTTCGCCTAAAAGTAAACTATAAGCCGTGGTGTAATCCTTACTATTTTGTTCTATTTGTGTAATTAAAGAGGTAATACTAAGATCGATCTCATCTAGTTCTAATCTATCATTTTCTCTTAATAGATTCTTTAATGATGATGATATTTTGAATCCAGAAGGTTTCATTGATCTTAAAACATTTCTTAATTCATGTCTATGCCATTGATATGCAGCATTTTCAACTATTGGTGGAACTTCAAAATCCAAAATATTAGAACAAATAATACTGATATCTAAATCTGAATGTTGAATTAAATTATTCAATAAAGGGTGTCCACTGACTCCATTTGTCAATATTGCTATTTTTCCTGTCATATCTATTGACCTTTAGTTCCGCACCAACCACGCGCTTTGATACTACTAATACCCATAATTGCAATGAATATTTTATTACTTACTATACTCGTCTATTTAAAATAAACACGAAATCATAAATAACAAACTAGTTAATGTGATTAGGAACCTTTAATTCAATAAAATATAATGGAATATAAAATTATTTGTCGATTTTTGGTTTTCAAAATTATAATTGATTAAAACTTTAACCAAATCATAGATGATAATGAACTTTAATAAAAAATAAAAAATAACTTCATCTTATTAATTGAATCGCTCTGTCGTATAGTTCTGATAATTGTTGATCTGGGATTTTAATTCGATATCCAAATTTTTCATCAAAGGTGCTTTCTTGAGATCCTATCATTATTTTTACAATCTCTCTATTTTTTATATTAGAAGCTGAATAATATTTCTCAATTTCACTGATATCATCCAAATCATCAGTATTATTTATTACAAATATTATTGGTGTGTTGTCTGAACTATGCTTCAATATATTATCTATTAATCGTTGGTGGTTATCATAAAATTGTTTCGGATTTTTATTATGAACTAGTATTATTACATCTGCGACATTTATGAATTGGACCCATTTATTAATAGTAGGTTCATCTAATTCGTAAAAATTGTACTGGATATCATTCTTTTTTAATGCAAACACAGAATCAATAAATTCAAAATCCATACCTCTGAATTTTGCCTCTACTGGCGGTTTTGTAAAAGGTTCAATTTCAAATCGGATTATGAACTCATTTATCAAAGTGGATTTTCCTGATCCCATTAAACCGGTAACTAAAATGTATTTATGCATTAATAATCCTATTGTATGATGAGACTTAAAAATCTTTGTCCCCTTAAAATAGATTTACTTCTTGAATATCCTATATTATATAGCATTTGCTGTGTAAGATCGGGTAAGATCAGAGTTAAATTAGATCAGAAAAATCATATCCTGGAATATCTTCATCTGCATCCTCCTCATTATCCTCATCTTCAATCAATGTATTTGGTATTATATTTTGGTTATTTGGAATAAAAGAATAATCAAAAGAGAGTATGTTTTCTTTATTTGAAATCGAAATACCCGTGATTTTTTCTAATGAATCTAAAGCTAACCTTGTTGCTTCTCTATCTTCTTCAAAGTTACAATAAATTAATAGTCCCAAGACTGCCTTATTAAACGAGGTTCCTATTTGTAAAAACGAATTCAAAGGGCCTATCATTGTAAGTTTGTCATTAATTTTAGGTGTAGAATATTCTTCATAATATTCAACCCATCTATTTGTTGGTGCATATACAATCCAATTGGATGATTCTTTCAATCTAGTATCTTCACGTAGTCCTGCAATGTAAATATATTTCTTACAATTCCACAATAGAATTTCTTCTGTGAGCTCATCCCAGTATTTTTGAGGGATTGTGGCTACATGAATTGGTACCCTTGAAGTTACAAGAATTGTTTTGGATTT
>JAOUKW010000082.1 GCA_029882335.1 Candidatus Heimdallarchaeota archaeon
AGGATTTCATTTATTATTTCGAGATAACCATCGAATCCACCAACAGTATAAACGGTATTTTTACTGGTAATTATTAACGTTTGGCCTTGATTTTTCAAGGTTATTTTTTGCTTATCACTTTCAACCACAATACCAGGATACAATGAAGTTATTTTCGACATGAAAATCTCTTTTTGAGAAGAGGATAACCAAATTGACTTAGGTGTTGTTTTCCACCCAGTTTTATCAGTATTTTTCTCAAATAATGGTTCATAGTTCTCTAAATCAGACAAAGGAATATTATTTATTATTAAAAATTCATTTATTAGCTCATATAACCGATCTGTCTTGGAAAAGATTACAATACCTGATGAATAAATATGGATTGAATTCCCATCTACGACCCCTGCAAATATTTGATGAACAGATGATTTCTCAATGGGAGAACACCCATTTGTATTTAAAAATGAAATGAGCTTGTTTATAAATTCTTTTTTCAATAATATACTGTATGCAATTTTACCAGTCAAATATGACCCTACATTGTGAAGATATAAATTATTTAATAAAACAACAGATATTAACTTATAATAAACTAAGAAAATTTATTCATTATCTACTATAGCTAATAAACCAATATCTAATAATTTTTTATTTGTTCAAATTCACAAAGTAAAATGTCAGAACATAGAGACCTTTTTATTTAGGGTAATAACAATAGTGTTTTCGGTTCTAGAAGTTACTTAAGTAATAACACATAATTTATGTAAATAATAGGAGAAAATCGTTTATTTTATATGTAATTGAATCATAATAAATTGTATGAATCTTCCAATCGAAGAAATATTAACACATATTTTTCTAATTGGGATTTTAGGAATGATTTTTTATTATTTTTCAAATAAATATAGCAAAGAACAGTTAAGAATTACCTTTTACTGGACATTAGCATACTCATTTTTCGCACTATCCAGCTTTCTATATTTGGCATTTAGATTTTTCGATAATCCAATTATCGCGAACAACTTACAGTTTATATCTGCAGGTATTGGTGTAGTTTCGATTTTTCTTGGTGTAGTAAATTCATATCTTGATGATATAAACAGCATTCAGTGGGAAATTCCTCTAGGTATAATAGGCTTATTTGGTATTTTACTTTGGTCCTACGATATAGCAATAGGAAGATACATATTTCTTATCTATGGTTTAACAGTCGATATATATTTTGTTATTATATCCATAAAATCAAAAAATGTGAAAATAGCTTTTGTAACCATAGGACTAATATTAACATTAATTACGGGAATAATGAGAACAAATCAAGTAATTACTGAACAGGTTCATACACTATACCAAGTATTAGCTCATTTATTAATATTCGTTGGATTGAATGTATTCTCTGTTGTAAAAAATCAAACTATAACCAATATTACGTATTCTTAGATAGATTTTTTCTTGTAATATAAAGTTTATAAACAGAATAAAGTAATATTACAGTACTTATTCCCAAGAAACCAGAGAAAATTGGATTTGCTAATAGACGGATAAATTGTCTTTTCAATCTTCCGGGTATAGAAATATAATTGTCTAATTCAGTTAATATCTCATTTGCTTCTGTAACACCTACCCAAACTTTTAGAAGTTTACCGAAAGGATCAAACAAAAAAGTAGTGGGTAACACTTGAATTCCAAATCCCACTGTAATCTCCTGATTAAAATCATGTCCAAAATCCCAGGTAGCTTCAATTCTTTGTTTAAAAGATGATATATCTGTAATTGTATCATTATAATCAATACTAACTGAAAGTAATGATACTGCTTCACCTTTAACAACCTCTTGAACATCTATTAAATGAAACATTTGTAATTCACAAAGACTATCCCTTGTTGAAAATGTAGTTAAAATAAGGTAATCTCCCTCATATTGTGAGATATTACCTACACGCAGGTCTGTATATTGAATTTCTATATTTAATTGATATGTAGCCTGTGTCGGCATTATAAGAATGAATACAACTACGATGTATAATACTTTCACACATTTATTTTTAATTACATGCAGATAAGCATTATTTAATCAGATTAAATCAAATAACAAATTAATTCAAGTAACTGTATCTTCGATATTATATAATTGAAAATCATTATTATTGGTTACATCAATAGGACCAAGATGAGGAGATAAAGTTTCTTGAAAGAATGAATCAATGGAAGAGCTAAAATCATCGGAATATTCTTTTAACAATTCAGGATTTTGATGGAATTCAGAGCTAAAGTTAATGAACATTAAATAATTGGACATAATCTGATCTAACAATAAGTTTAGGATTTTATTATTTTTCTCCTGTAATAATAAAGAACTTCGCGGCATGAGGCAGGTAATAGTAAAATTATCACGATGTCGAATATAGAATGAACAACATTGTAATCTAATCTCTTCAAGAGTATGGTTTTGAGTAGATGCACATGATTTATTTGAACTTAAATCTTTGACAAACAATTGAACTGCAGTTAAAAAAGCTCCATATAGTTGAATATTATTATCCAAACAATCTTCTCCGTAGATTTTCGACAATAAAACAGATCCTGTAGAATTTGTGATATTAATCCTATTAATTAATTCACTGGCATTGATAATTGAATTGTCTTTATTTGTTATACTCAATCTGATTTTACCTAATTCATGTTACGATTAATTTAATTTAACTTTTGTTGTAAATTGCGAAGGATATACATACCAAAATAAATCAAAGACTAACAAAAAAGAAAATGATATTGGAGAATTCAGGAGATTCTTCCTTATAATTATAAATTGGATAATTCCTTGATTTCAGAAATCAGTGAATGAATTAATTTCATTTCTTCACCACTAATAACAGCATCTTTTTCTGCAATTTCTTGTGCTTCTAAAATTATGTTATTCTCTATTTCTTTTAATCCCTCTAATTCTTCAGGAGTAACTTTACCATCGCTAATTGCCTCCAATATACCCCTAGCGTATAATTCTAAGTTTTTGTTTATCGAAAATAATATTTGCTTTTCATCTTCACTTAGTTTTTTATCAGTCATCGCCAAATCGATTAGGTCTTCCATAATTCTATTTGATTTCTGTAACTTTTTGATTACAAGGTCTACCTTTTCTCTGTCACCAATTATCATTATGACTAGTTAAAAAATAGGGTAAAAAAAATGTTCTGCAAGAAAAATAATTATTTTACAAGATTATTATTATTTTAATTAGAATAATTCTTATCAACAAACTACGGATTTTTTAACGCATCGTAAAGCGATATATTATGACAAATGAAATTATTAATCATATGCTGAATCATAGATCAATTAGAAAATTCGATTCTAATTTTCAAATACCAGACATACATATAGATACAATTATAGAAGCAGCCCAACAGGCGTCAACTTCTTCAAATATGCAAATGTACACCATAGTTGAAGTTCCAAAAGACTTGAGGATGGATGCAAATCTTTGTGGAGATCAACAATTCATCAAGGATGCTTCTTATTTTGGTATTATTTTCACAGACCTTCATCGAATCCAACGAATGATAGAATTACAAGGAGGTGAATTAAAGGAAGCTACTACAATTACGTTAACAATGGGAGTATTCGATGCTGGTTTAATGTCACAAAATTTAGTATTGGCAGCTGAATCTTTGGGATATGGTGTTTGTTTTTGTGGTGCTTGTGGAGATAGTTTGATTAGTTTCAAAGAGAAATTAAACATCCCCTCTTCAGTTATCCCTATAACAGGAATAGCTATTGGAAAAAGTTTAGAAACTCCTGAAAGAAAACCTAGGCTTCCTCCAAAGTTAATTCATCATAAAGGTAACTATCTTCAGTACTCAGACGAAGATTTACAAGCTGGAATGGATCATATGAGTTCTGAATTAAGCAGAATTCATAAAAAAGAAATTAACTGGGGGCTAAATTTGAAGAAACGATTTACTGAATCATGGGTAGAAAGAAGAGAAAAAATAAGAAGAGACGCATTAATAATACAGGAATTTAATCTGTAGCTGATTCAATCACCAATGAAAGTTCCTCAATACCCTTAGTAATTTCCTCTGGTTTCATAGAACTGAAACTTAATCGAATTTCATTCTTCTTTGGTATGCGTCTAGTAATCATCCTGTATGAATCATCTACAAATAACCCATTATAAGGGTAAAATCCATCTCCAGGTACAAAGATGATTCCACTTTTTAATGCGGACTCCAAAAGTTTATTGGCATCCATAGAAGTATCTAAAGTTTGCCAAATGAAGAAACCACCTTTTGGATCAGTACGACTACCAGGTAAATAATCATCGATTGCCTTTTTCATTGCATCCGCTTGAGTTTTATATCTCATCCTGAGTGTCGGCAATGTAGCCTCTATATGATCCCGATAATAACGATAAGCAATTTCCTGATTAAGTAAACTAGAGCAAAGATCGAAGAAACCCTTGGTTTTAATAATTGTACTTTGTATAAATTCAGGCATAATTGTATAACCAATCCTAAGAACAGCAGCTTCTTTTGACGTTGTTCGTAAATATAATACATGTTCATTATCGATATCAAGGGATTTAATTGGATAATATTTTTTATCATCAAATTTAATTTCTCTATATGCGTTATCTTCTATAATTAATACATTCCAAGCAACTAATAAATCATATAAATCTTTTTTACGTTTCCAACTATGGCTAATTCCAGTCGGATTATCAGCAAAAGAAGGTAGATAGATTGCTTTTGGTTTTTTCTTTAAAATTTGAGTTGAAAATTCTAACGCTTTCTCTATTCCTTCGGGAATTAATCCATCCTTATCAGTTGGTATGCTAATAGTTGTAATATCAAGCATTTCTAATTGACCAAAAATACCAAGGTAACATGGACTTGGAATCAGAATAATATCTCCACGATTCAACAAACTCATGAATGTTAGGTGAATTGACTGTTGAGCACCTTGTGTAATGAGTAAATCACTTTTATCAATTCCGGAGATGTTATCAAAACGATGTAATCTTTGCGATAATACATCTCGTAGTTGCTCATGTCCCTCGGAGCTACTATAATTCAATAAATCTAAATTACCATAATTATCCAATACGCGAATTTCGTCAACAATATCCTGTAGTATTGTACCCATAATATTTTGGGGTATATTTCCCGGTAAACCACCTGCAAAATAATATTTAGGTCTTTCTCTTACCAATCGTCGTATTTCAGATTCAGGGATACGATATGTCCAATCTGCAAGTTTTAAATTCGTCTCTAATTCAATCATTCATTCATCTCCTGGAAAATATACCCTAAAATCTTCTTTCAAATTTCGTAAAACCACATTACTTGATGTACGTCGAATATGCTGGATGTTAATAATTCGATGGATAACACGATCTAGGTGCTCTCTGTTATAAAACCTGCCAAAAGCAATAATATCAAAGTTACCAGTAACATTGTAAATTGCAAATAATTCTTGAATTTGTCTTATTTGCTTATTTATTTCATCTAGAAATTTTACATCGATTTCAATATTGATGACAATAGTGAGATCAAATCCTAACTTCTCAGGATCTACCATAATAGACCAATTATTCAATACTCCATTTTCATGTAATTTTTGAATACGATTAGCGATAGTCCCCAATGATTTTCCAGTTTCTTTTGCTAATTGTCGATATTGAGTCCTTGAATCAATTTGTAATTGCTTGATTATCCAAAGATCAGTGTCATCAAGTTGATGTGTAGGTGTTTCCATATCCAACATACATTCAGTTCACATAAACAATATAAATATTTTTTTATGTTCAATTATATTTTTATATTTTGAACATTGTTCAATTATATTTTATCTGAACATCACTTTAACAATCAACTACCCAATAGAATTTGAGCCATAAGTGTTCACTAAATAAATCTCATCAATTTTGTTTAGAAATTATTGTTCAATTTATCAGATAATAAACAAATTCAATTAAACAATATCACAAAAATCTATCATCATTATTTTAGATATAGAGTTAATCAGAATAAGCAGGTCCTGAAAATAATACTTTCCCATTTCTGCCACTTGAAATTGCCAATTTAAATGCATCTTGATATTGAGTCAAGGGAAAAATACTATCAACAACAGCCGAAAGTTTCTTGAATGCAACCAATTTTGTTAGTTCGGTATAAACAGTTTTGATCTTATCTCTATTGGTTTCACGTAACCAATGCACCAACCAAAATGAGCGGATTGTAAGGTCTTTTTTCATCACCATACCTAAATCAATTAACATTGGTTTTCCACTCATCGCACCATAAATGACAATTGTCCCTTTTTCACCCATAAATTTGCATAGTAAATTTGTCCCATTACCAGAAACTGCATCGAGTCCCAATTTAATGGATTTATCTGCAGTTATTTCGGGAATTTGATTGTGAAGTAATTCATTATCAACAATCACTATGTCTGCACCAATTTCTTTTAGTTCTGCCACAAGTGATTCTCTCCTTACAATGTTTATTGTTTTTATCCCTCTATCCTTACATATCTGAATTACATATCTACCAACTGCAGAATTTGCTGCATTTTGAATGATCCAATCCCCGGGATTAAGTTCAATTATATCATTAATCAGGGCATATGCTGTTGGAGGATTTATGCTAATCATCGCTAATTGTTTTGGATCTCCTGGTGGTAAAGCGAATAATGATTTTGATTCAAGAACAAATTCATCTTTCCAACAATCAAAACCTAGTGGAAGAATTATACGATCACCTATCTTTAAATGTGAAACATCAGAACCTATTTCAACAATTTGACCTATGCCTTCACTTCCAAATGTACTCGGAAGTTTTTTTTTCTGGGGATACATCCCCTGAATACCTAACAAATCAGCAGGATTTATTGGAGAGAGTTCTAGATGAACCCTGACTTGTGAGCTTGTTACAGGAATCGAGTCTAATTCCACTATGGAGGTAACTTCCATAGGATTACCAAAGTTTTCAATCCTTAATGTTTTCATACTTCTACATAATTGCCATAGGATATAAGAGTACTGACAAATCTATACACAATCAGCACTATATTGAATCATCATTAATTACTTTGGTTTTTTGCAAGAAATCTTACTAATTCAACCATAGAAGTCAAACCCATCCCTCTACCCATGGCAACATTTCGACCAAACAATTCATACACAATATCGGAAGATATATTTTTTATTATCGCAGGATCCTCACCATTTAATGAAGTATCCAATATGGCAGCCATAGCTTTTGCAGATATCCCATGTGGATTTTCAACAGCAAAATAATAATTTACTTTACCGTCTTTTATTTCCAACCAAACATAGGCCTCTGATTCACAACCAGGTACCTTATTTTCATCATCAAATGGTCTTTGAGCGATATGTTTTGGTACCTCATTAAATAATTCTGAATAATATATCAATAACTCAGCCCTTTCCCGTTCAGATGTAATTTCTTTAAATTCTTCTAATATCTCAGATAATTTATCTGGAATTTCATTTGTCATAATATATATTTTATCTCATTATTATTAATCTTTTAGACACTTTTACTTATCTAGATTTAATTATTTAGGTTGATAAGACTACTTCACAATACAATGGTAGATGATCCGAAACAAGGTCTGACCCAATAACACAACCATTGATTTCAATATTCGATGAAAGAAAAATGTAATCAATTCTTTTCTCGGGATTATCAGAAGGAGATGTTAATCCCAGACTATCAGGATTTGTAAAATCCCAAGCATCAGTTAGATCCGGAATAATTAACTGAATTTCTTGATAATTAGGTTCTGCATTAAAATCACCTGTTAAGATTACGTTGATTTCATTCAATGAGCCGATATAATCCAGTAGTTGAGTAACTTGTGATATTCGTTCAGGTGTACTTTCTCCAATATGTGTCAAATGAGTTGTAATCACACGAGTATCATAACCATTGATCTTGGTCAACACACTGATAAAACTTCGAGTGTACGTTAATTGTGTGGTGTATTCTATTGTTTCAGCATGAATTATAGGATATTGACTAAAAATAGCGTTCCTAAGATAATAAAGACCACCCTCTGAAATATATGAATATTCAAATCCAATTGCTTTCATAGCATCTTTCAATTGACCGATCATATTGGGAAATCCATTTGCATGAAAATAATAAGTCAATTCTTGAAAAGTGACAATATTGGGAGAATATTTCTGAACTACGTCTATAAAAGCCTCTAAATCATAACCTCGGTTTACTTCTACACCAAAGTGAGCGTTATAATTTAATACACGTATTTGGTTGGTATTGGAAATTGGTAACGGATCCACAGAATTAGGTATCGAAAAAAAGGGTAATATCAATACAATTAGAGTGAGAGAAAAACCTAGTTTTTGATGTCTATTCATTTCTACTTTACTTTACTCTTTCTCCTATTGAAAGCTACTGATATTCGAACACCTATATTTCATTAATTCTTTCATATAATTAGTATGGTGAACTAGGTTACATATTCATGGCTGAATATGATGATGGGCATAGTTAAATTTGTAAGTCAACTAATTGTAAATACAAAATGCATCATCTTGAAAAGTGGTCATTAAGTGTAATTTGTCCACTCCGAATAAAAAATGATTACAAATACATTTACTCTACTCAAATCGATATTCAATAATAGAACAATTAAAATGTAAGTTCTTGCAGGAACAATAAATCAGTAATTTTGTTGAATCATTCTATAAACAAAAAATTCTACAATTATATAAGTATATATTCATAGAACATTTACCTAGATATAATTATATCCTCGCAAAAATATGTTTATTTAGTTTCGTGAGTAATCTATATTAACAACTACAATAATTGTAGTTTGTTTATCCAAAACTTAGTTTTCATTTCTATTACCGATCCAATCCTCTAAATAACCTCAATATCCGTAGTTTTGTTCTTCATTTCTTATATTATTCTATAGATCATAAGGTGAATATATATTATTCAATTTTATTATTAGTTTAGTAGTGAAGCATAAAAGATCTAACTAACAACAGATCTAATATCCCCACTACTGACGAAAAGAGATATTGAATGTTCAGAGGAGAACCACTTGCATATTGGACCATAATTATTGGTTTTATCTGTTATCTCATGACCCAATATATAGGAATGTTATTAACAGGAATAATTCATCCAGCAATAATAATTTATCCAAAAATCCATCAATACATCGCAATTCTTGGCTGGATAGGTATAACAATTATGGGGGCACAACTCCAGTTTCATAGAGCAGTAACTGGACTAAGACGCTATAAACCAAATTATTTTAGATTGGTATTTATTCTTGGTTTATTTGGAGGAGTTACATCCATCTTACTCAGTTCGATGTACAATTCTTCTACTTTATTTTTGATGGGTTTCGTGTTCTATACAGTATCGGTTACAATCCAGTTCTACTGGATTTTTTCATTAAGAAAATCAAAACATTATAAATTCCCACTTGATTATTTTTTTTATTCCCAGATTTTCCTAATAATATATTTACTCTGGGCTTTGTTTGGGATTGCTAAGTCATACACCTCATCAGATGGTGAATTACCATATCACCTATTAATTCATAGTCTACCAGACAATCATGTTTTAACATTTGGATGGATTTCACTTACGTTACAAGGTGCCATTATCAGAATATTACCAATGTTTGTAAATAAACACATCAATAGAGAGTCTAGATATTTACTTGATCATCATCTAAAATTCACAGTATTCTCAAGCATAATATTTTCTTCAGGTTATTGGTTAAATTATGCTGCAATTACAATCATCGGTGGACTATTATGGTCAATTTCATGGATAATCGTATTCCATATCTTAATTAAAAGTCTAGTAAATACTGGTAAAAGCACTGAGAATAAACTAACTTTATTGTATTTCATCCCAGGTTTGCTTTGGATGACAATTGGAGTATTTTTAGGTTGGTATATGTGGATTTTTGATTTACACCAAAGATATTTATTGCTTATCCACATTCACCTAACACTATTTGCAGGATTATCACTATTAATGTTAGGAGCGATCCATAGAATTAATGCATTCCAGATTTACACGTTGATTTATACAGGAAATAGAAAGGAAGGAGTCTCACTAGAATACTTTCTGCAAAAGAAGAAATTTTTTATTACAGGAATTGGTTTAAACATCTCACCACTCATCATGATTTCGGGATTTATTGTTACAGACTACAATATAGTTGGAATAGGGGGAATTATGAATTTTGTTTTCAGTATTATTTTTGCATCGGGATTAGTAACAAATATGGTTCACTATTTAAAGAACAAATCAAATGCAATCCCATTTTGGCTAAAAGCAAATGAAACTATTTCTCAAAATATTGATTGATATAAAGAAATTCAGTAGAAGAGTCAAAGTTAATTCACTATTACCAATATCAAATCAAGGTGCTTTATGATTTAGGTATACAATTCATCTGATTAATCCCGTGGGATTTTTTCAGCTGTCAATTTATTGAGATAATAATTCCATTTTTCAAATGATTTTTCTTTTAAGGAAAGACCACAAAAAATTCTATCAATTACTTATATATATTAGGGAAGTTTTATTTTGATCTTAGAACATTTAATTACTATGTATAATTCAGAGGCTGAGAAATTCAGAAAGAAAATGCTTGAAGAACAAAAAAGAGAGAATAAAAATCAATCTAGCATTCCTAAAAATACTGAAAAAGAAACACCGCGACATAGTAATCCAGATAAAATTAACAGTATTAATAAAGATACAACTCCATCTTATATGTATAGTAACCCCTATTTAAGATCGAGTAATAAAGAAGAAGACTGGGCTTATACCTTTAGAATTATTGCACTAGGAGACCCTTCAACAAACCACATAGAAATAACTACAAAATCAATGAGTGATAAATTTACAACAGATTATTCGTCAATTATTGCATTTGATCCAATGTCACGCTATGAGATGATAGATGGTTACAAAATAACTTTTAGTGTTTTTGTAATTAATACTAAAAAAGATATATCAGCTATGGAAAAATTAGTTTTTAGACAAAATCTTGGAGCAATATTGTTTTTTTCATTTGGAAGTAGAATCAGTTATGATAAATTAGAAGATTGGATTGAAAACATAAAAGCAGCTTCACCAGATGTTGAGTTTGCAATCATTGGAGTTCGTAATGATAATGATTTACAGGAAATAGATCAAGAAGAAATCAATTCTAAAGTTGAAAAATTACAAGGGATATTTTATGAGATGTCTTCAGAAGATAATGAATGCCTGTCTAAAGTATTCAAGTTATTAGGAAAGAAAATATTACAAAAGAGGATATCTAATTAAATTGCGTTAGTATCATCAATGTGTTTTGTTGATACTTCATTCATATATAAATCACATAAACAGTAGATTTAAATAAATCTATAAGAATTGATAAAATATTGAATGCAAAATAAAAGAAGCAAGTTCCTTCACCCTATTTACAAATTAAGTCCTGTAACTTGGCTGTTAAAACATACGATTCCTCACTTAGATAGATTATTCTTTAAATTATCCAATGGCAAAAGATCATTTAGCCAACCATTATCAGGCCTACCCACGTTTTTAATCAAACATAGAGGAGCTAAAACTGGAACTACAAGAACAACCCCTCTGATATGTATTCCTCATGGTAATGATAATGAGGAGATTATTTTAATAGCGTCTAATTTTGGTAGAAATAACAACCCAGCTTGGTATTATAATATTAAAGCACACCCAGAAATTATAGTAAATATCAAGGGAAAAGAATTTAATTATATAGCAACAGAAATAGAAGATAACTATACAGAATATTGGGAAAAGGCAGTAAATTTGTACGCAGGATATCAAGACTACCGAAATAAGACTAAAAGAACTCACATTCCAATCCTATTACTAAAAAGACTTAATTAGAATTTGATATTCAAAGTAATTGTATCAGTCTAATTTGTGTTTAGTATTTCTTCATAAATTCCAACCAGAACAATATAATACCCACATATTTTTTATATTTGGTTAATCTGAGGGTTAGTGACCCAAAACAAAGAAAAAAACATGCAGTATTTAAAATATTATTATCAAGTATTTGGAATTATTAATATATTGATAGTACCTGTCATTCCCATAATATTTAACGAGTACATCTCATGGGAACCTATGAATCTTGTAAGTGATTTAATGTTA
>JAOUKW010000083.1 GCA_029882335.1 Candidatus Heimdallarchaeota archaeon
ATCATATGGAAAGCACATGTCATCTCTATTATTGGATGCGCTTAATACTGCGAATATTGAATATGTAGCAAAATCAGCAGCTGAAATGTATAGTACTGGTGTATTAACAGAACAAATATCTACTATATTAGATCAATCTCAAAAAGCAGGAGAAATAATCGAGTCGATAACTGGACAAGATAAATACTTAGAGAATGTACCTTTTCACCCAATTTGCAGGAATTGTGGGAAAATCTATACTACTCAAGTTATATCTTTCGATACATCGACGAATTCAGTTGAATACGAATGTTTAGATGCAGAAATCAGAGGAAACAAAATTCCTGGATGTAATGATCGTGGTGTTGTTGATTATTCCAAGGGACAAGGTAAACTTAGTTGGAAAGTAGAGTTTGCTGCACGATGGCATGCACTTCAGGTTGATTTTGAACCATTTGGTTCTGATATACATGAATCAGTTCTTGTAAATAATAAAATCAGCTCTGAACTGTTTAAATATCAACCTCCAACACAACTGCGATATGAAATGTTTCTTGATAAAGAAGGTAAAAAACGTTCAAAATCAGCTGGAAATGTATTCACACCACAGGTATGGTACAAATACGGTAGTCCTCAATCCTTGGTATTACTGACTCTAAAAAGGACAGAAGGAACTAGATCATTGGATACAACTGACATTCCCAAATTTCTTGAAGAACTTGAGGAATTAGAAGAAATTTATCATGGTTATAAAATAATTAAGAATGAGAAAAACTTACTTCAATCCAAAACATTATTTGAATACTGTAATTGGCTTAAGGTTCCAGATACCCATTCATTAATTATCAATCCTGCAAATAACCGAGTACAAAGAGTACAGTTCAGCCTAATCTCTAAATTATTCGATTTTATACCCGATAATGTTGATAAATTCGAATTCATGAAAAAGGAATTATACAACTATAGTATGATATTTTCAGAAAGCGATTGGGATAAAATATTACCTAAGATTAAATATGCTAAGAATTGGATTGATGACCACGAGGAATCAGAACCAGTAGAAATTGAATTAATAGATAATGAAAGAAAGGTACTAAAGGAATTTATATTGAAATTGAAGAATATTAATGATGTAGATGATATTCCTACGTTTGTACCTGATCTTGTTAAAGCAAATGATGTTCAAATCAAAAGATTCTTCCAAATACTCTATCTCATTAGTATCGGTCAAAATAGCGGACCTAAGATAACTAAAGTCATACAAACTATTGGGATCAATCCTTTTATAAAATTGATAAAAAAACATCTATGAGCTAGAATTTGACCAATTTTCATAAATTAAAATATGTAAGTAGGCCATAATTTTGGTTTAAGGAAAATAATTACTATTTAATCTTTTCAAAGTTGTTTTTGCATATAGTAGCGACTAAGCGCAATGAATGATGGAATAGGTGGCTGTATACCCGTGTGTATTTTATAACGAATTTTTTTTAATCAAAGAATATATTTCAATACAGTATTTATGTCAGGATTAAATTACTAAAAATTTGATGGTGAAATTACTTGAGTACAAAACATACATTCTTCGCACCAGGATCTGTAGCTAATCTAGGTTCTGGCTTTGATATATTGGGTATGGCAATAACAAAATTAGGAGATAAATTAGAAATAGAATGCACAGAAGATGTTTCAAGTATGGTTGTAATTAATTCTATTCAACCTGAAAATTTACTTCCTTCTGATCCCACAAAAAACACTGCAGGAATTGCAGCAATAGAAACCTTGAATCGAGTAACAAATATTACAGGACTAAATTATAGAATTGAACTAAATATGAGTAAAAATATGCCAATATCTTCTGGATTGGGCTCAAGTGGTGCCAGTGCTGCTGTTTCTGCTTATGCGGTTAACCAACTGACTGGTAATTTATTAAATACAACAGAACTAATTCAAATTAGTATGCATGCGGAATCTATTGTTTCAGGATATCATGCAGATAATGTTGCTGCCTCAATGTTAGGTGGTGTTGTAGTTATACAACAATACCATCCTTTGCGAATTCATAAAATCACACCTAATATATCCCTGAATTTAGCAATAATTAAACCTGAATTTGGATTGGACACCAAAAAGGCAAGATCAGTGATTCCAGAGTTGATCCCACTCAAAGATCATATACATAATTCAGGAAACCTTGCGTCATTAATACATGCATTGCATACTGGTGATTTGGATTTATTGGGTAAATCTATGAATGATAATATCATCGAACCTAGGAGAAAAGACTTGATCAAAGGATATAGTAAGATTAAATCAAATATTTTGGATCAAGGTGCATTATCCTGCAATATTAGTGGTGCTGGACCTTCAATAGTTGTTTTAGGTAGAGACGCAAAAGAATCAAAAACATATGGGACAATTGTTCAAGAATTATGGGCGGAGATTGATATTGACGCGAGTCTATATCTGGTAGAAAATGACACGATAGGAGCTAGAAAAATTGAAAATAACTCTTAGATGCATAAATTGTGAAGAGGAATATCCTGCAAATAAATTTACATATCGATGTGATATATGTTCCAATCTTCTTGAAGTAGCACAGCAATTTGATTTTGATGGTAATTATCTCAAAACGATATTTGATAATAGATTAAAAGAGCTGAAGTTACCATTTTCAAGTGGTGTGTGGAGATATCACGAATTAATTCTTGAGTTGCCAGTTGATAAAATTATTTCACGTAATGAAGGTAACACTAATCTATATCAATCTAAATTATTGGATAGCTATACAAATAGCAGTTTGCAAATAAAACATGAGGGTGAAAATCCAACTGGATCATTTAAAGACAGAGGAATGACAGTAGCAACCTCTATGGCAAATGTTTTGGGATTTACTTCACTCGCCTGTGCTTCAACTGGAAATACATCTGCATCTATGGCGTCATATGCAGCGTCAAATGGGATGAATTCATATATATTCATACCTGATGGAAATATTGCATACGGCAAACTCTCACAGGCTTTAGCATATGGTGGTAAGACCTTTCAAATCAATGGAAATTTCGATGATGCAATGGAAACAGTACAACAAGTGTGTCAGGAAAGACAAATATTCTTGGTGAACTCGATTAATCCGTTCCGCATAGAAGGCCAAAAATCTATTATATTTGAGTTGTTACAACAAAGAGATTGGCAAGTACCTGATTGGATTGTATTGCCAGGAGGGAATCTTGGGAATGTAAGCGCATTTGGAAAAGCTTTGAATGAATTAATTGAATTAGATATCATAGATAAGTTACCAAAAATCGGTTTAATTCAAGCAGAAGGTGCAAATCCATTTTATCAATTAGTTAACAAAAAGTTAGACACAATAGAGCCAATGAAACCATCTACATTGGCGACAGCAATAAAAATAGGAAATCCAATATCTTGGAAAAAAGCACTTGAAGTCATAAAAAATTCAAGAGGTAGTGTAGTACAGTTATCAGAGCAGGAAATATTAGAAGCAAAGGCCCAAGTTGATAGAAGTGGTATTGGTGCAGAACCAGCCTCATGTACATCGATTGGAGGAATAAAAAAACTTAGACAGCAAAATTTAATCAAGGAAGATGATGTTGTTATAGCTATATTAACTGGTAATTTGCTTAAAGATCCAGATGTAACAATTAAATACCATCTAGGTGAGTTTGCTATAAATTCTGGTATGATAAACAAACCTATGAAAATCGAAAATAACATCGATGAAATATTAAAGAACCTATATTTGAATTAATTTGGAAATGACGAGATCTAAACTGGTACACTATTGAATTGATTTACTAGATTATTATCTTCTATATGTGTTTGGTTTGTATTTTCGATATCTATTTCTTCAACCATCCATCTATTTATTGCAAATTTCAAGAGTGTGGGAATTAATAAAGAGTCAAGAACCACAACTAAAATTAAAGAAAAATATAATGCAGGAGTAAAAATTCCAAGTGCATAACCAGTACTAGCAAAAATTAAGGTAACCTCTCCCTTTGCTGCCATTGATAACCCAACAACACGGGAGTTAGACCATTCTTTACCCGATAATCGAGAACCAATACTACCTCCAGTAAATTTAGCGAGTATTACTAAAATAGCTAAAGTAACACCCATTAAGGCAATAGTTGGGGTTATTATTTCAATCACATTGATCTTTAAACCAATAGATATGAAAAAGAATGGAATTATCCAATCTGCTAGTGGCTCATAATCTTTATGAACATCTAAGAAATCATCTTCATTTCCAATTATTACACCTGCCATAAATGCACCAATTATTGGTGCTAATTGAAGATTTTGAGCCAATACCGCCATGAACAGCATGAATCCTATTGAAAAGAAAATGGTAAAAGATCGATCTTGTATAACCTTTGTTCTATCAATTAAACGGGGTATAATGTATTTAAAAAGAATAAAACATATGAGGAAAAATAAACCTATTTCTAGAAAAATTACGGTGATTCCAGTAAGAGTAAATACAATCGCTCCTGAAACATATGCCACGCTTAAGCCTAATGCAGTAACACTTACGATATCATCAAATATTGCCGCACCAACAACAGTTTGTGCAACTTTTGTTTTAATTTTTCCAACATCTAGAAAGATTCGGGTACTAATTCCAATGGATGTTGCTGTTAAAGAAACTGCTAAAAATAGTATTACTTCTATTGGTTTTGAGCCTTCTTTTATAATTAGTTCTGGTATGAAATATAATGTAGTAAAGAAAAACATCAAACCTGCAAGGAGTGGTACTAGAATGCCTCCAATAGCTGAGTATAATGATGGTATTTTTACTGATTTTAAAACATCAAAGTCAATTTCAGTTCCTACTTTAAATAAAAGTAGAAGTACTGCAAATTCTGTTAGAAATGATATTACATAAAATGCATATCCTACTTGATGATTAGTGACTGAAGGTAATATGGTGAAAATAGAAGATGATTCACCATTTTTAAGATAAAAGACTCCGATAATGGTTGGACCTAAAATAAATCCAAGAAGAACTTCACCTAATACATGTGGAAGTTTAAGTTTATTCATGACAACATGACTTCCTTTGATGAGTACGAGAAATGTGGCAATTAATAAAAATGCTAACTCAAAGTCTGTAGTTAATGCCATAATATTTGTATAGACATTTATTTATATAAATGTTAAGTTATATTTATATTAGTATTCTTATATATATAATTATATGGATATATATTGACTTGGAAATTTATTTTTCACACTATCAATCTTGTAATTTATCGATACTACAAGCAAAATTGCCAATAATTAGTTTCTTTTTATTTGGAAGAATAAAAGTTGGTAAATAGAATGAATTATAGTCAAATGGATTTAAATAATCATGCCGGGGGAATTTAACAATGAACTCATTAGCATCAGATACATTATCTGGGAAATCCGATTTGGTGATTAATTCTTTGATATAAGTATACTCCAAGGCAATAATATGGTCTTCGCTCCAATCCGGAATACCTGCCTCCTTTGCCATCTCCAGTGTTTCTGAGATCGAATTGGTATTGCCTAATATTACTTGCAAACAAGCTTTAATTATTGATAAAGTTAAAAATTTTCGCGGAGATAACAGATAAAATTCTATATTGCTCTCAATATTATCATAAAGATCCTGATACAAATTAAGATTAAATTGGTTTGAATCATCAATTAGATTAATTGTTAATTGAGATAATATATTTGCAAGATATAGATTCATACTCTCTTTTGGATTAATGTTTTTTAATATCCAATCATACTCTGAAATTATTTCCTTATATTTACCCAATGAATTATCAAATATAGCCGAAAGTGTGAGAAAACCAAATAGTTCATACAGAATTTCTAAGATATCACCATAAAAAGGACTTGATTTTGCTGTTTCTACTCCACCTCCTATCTTTACAAACTCATTTATGAGATGTACATAATTAGCTATTATTTTTTCTAATGCAAAATCTATTTCTGAACTGAAAGTATAATTCGTTATTTTTACCTTATTCTTTGATGTTAGATCAAAGAATTTTATCATTTCCTTACTATTTTCATGCCAATTAAACATCAATTCAAAAATTGGATAAAATGGTGAACTTTCCATACTGTCATTTCTATTTATTTTTCCAGAATTATATAATTCAAGTAAAACATCTTTCACTCTTGTATTGTAACTTATCGTTTTATCCCTCAAACTTACCAAAGAAATTAATTCATTGCTTTCAAATAAAAGATCTAATTTTATATTATCAGGTAGTGGAACCAAAAAATATGAAAACAGTTTTTCTGGTATAGTGGCAAAATTAGAATATGAGTTTGCTAGAGAAAATATATTGTGATAAAATTTGGGTATTTCTTTAATTTTTCCATATTCAAATACTTGCTCTACATCATACTGCTCAATCATATTGATAAATAAATGATAATGCCATAATATTTCATTAAACCAAGAAATTAAGTCCTCTTGTAAAATAATTGGTAATGAGTCTATAAGTGTAATATATACGTTACAGGTAGTTTGTAAAACGTTGTAAATAACAGCAAATTCTTTATTAAATGCATCATAATTTTGTATTGGAGGTAAAATCGGTAATTCATCTATGTGAAGCATTTCATTAATTAGGATGTCGGATAATATACTGGTTGTAGTGTATCCCTTTGCAATATCTGAATTCCTGAATAAATCCATCATACCATTTCTTAGATAATTACCCAAGGCAAGATATCTCCAAAAAATCGAATTTAATGATCTGATACCTTGTAATTTTCTTGAAATATTTACGATTACTTGAAGAATTTCCATCATTTCTCTTAAAATTTCATTATTTGGATTGATAATTGAAATCATGAAACTATTAAAAACTATTGCAACACTCTTTGATTTATTTGTCAATATAATTTCAATTCTTTTTTGTTGTAAATCTTCAACTGATAAATCCTTAACTAATTGATATATTTCTAATAGTAATTCCATTAATTCCTTCCCCTTATTCGTTTGAACAGCCATTTAGTATTGGAATAAATGATAATAATAAAGAATTTGGTCTTTTGGATGAATTAAACTAAAAGCCAGAATAAAAATTTCTCTTCAATCCAATATTTATTATATCAAATTAATAATGTCAAATTTTGAGTTTTTAGATTTACTTTTTTTCATTGTAAATGGTTATATTAAAATTAATTATGAATTAACCATCAGAAGGTCTTTATGAAAATTATATTAATTAACGCTAATTTGAGTGTTGAATTATTATCTTTATTTCTATAATTAGAATCCATCAAAAAGTACATTGGTGAAATTGTACTTACAATAAATTTAATTGATAGATGTATGATGAATGAAGTTTGTTGTCAATCAACATTGGTATCAAATTTAAATTTACGGACATAGTAAATTGATATATTCCAAATGTATGCATCACTATGAGATTATTTTCTTACAATTATCTAACAAATTTGGTAAAAATTTAATCAAGTGTTTATATTAGTAAAACCAAAAGTTGAAATTATAGAAAGATGAGATCGTATATTCTGAATATATGGATTTCATTCATATGAAATAATATTTATAAGTAATTAATAATCTCATTATCTTAGAGATAATCTCATTATTAGGGTGATTGATATGCAGTATGAGAATTCAATGTGTGAAAGGTCTGAGTATATGAATAGTATACTTACCACCACCGATCGGAATTTACTCACATTATACCATAATAATGTATTTTATTTCTATATTATTAACTATCTGATTAATATAAACATTATATATAAAATTAATCAAATAAATGTTGATTACAAAGAATTTCCCAAACTAAGTCAGAAAAATCATTTGATTAAATGTTTTTATCATGATTTTAATCATGAACAGAATTCCGAAGTGATAAAAACCTTCTATTCGAAGTTATTTTCAGGAATAGAGGTGTAATGAAGGTGGTAAAAATTCTTTTCGAATATTTAATGAGTTCAGTTTCGAGAAAGGCATTTGCCAAGTCGCTTCCACCGCCACATCTAAATTTTATAACCGTGTTAGGAGGTCTGAAGATGGAAAAAAGATAACGGTAACAATGCAGTAAAACCTAGTTATAGGATTGAAACAATTGCCTTCTCGTCATAACGACAAGTTGCGTGAGAGTGTAACAATGCAGTAAAACCTAGTTATAGGATTGAAACATACATATTCAATTTAAATTAATATCTATACAATTATGTGTAACAATGCAGTAAAACCTAGTTATAGGATTGAAACACAGAATACATTTTAGAATAATATTTCAAATCTTCTGTAACAATGCAGTAAAACCTAGTTATAGGATTGAAACGAAGCATTTTGGATTATAAATGTTGTCATCTTTTTAGTAACAATGCAGTAAAACCTAGTTATAGGATTGAAACTTTTGTTTAAACTCCTAAACATACAATTGGCAAATTCTGGTGAGTAACAATGCAGTAAAACCTAGTTATAGGATTGAAACATACTATATAGTTTCATTTTCTAAATCCTCTTTCATTTGTAACAATGCAGTAAAACCTAGTTATAGGATTGAAACTTTATGATATCTCGTACAAATACATTATCACTGAAATTTGTAACAATGCAGTAAAACCTAGTTAGAGGATTGAAACTGGAATTCGCGTTTGTAAGTCTCAAAGCTCCTATCTATGTAACAATGCAGTAAAACTTAGTCATAGGAGTGTGAAATTCATGTTGATCTATTCAATATTCTCAATTTTTACTATCACATATTTACTTAAAATGAAAATTACTATATTTTTATGGCGGTTAGTGGTGATTTTACTAATTGTTAATATTCAGTTCCTCATCTTCTATAATTTTCAATTAATTTATTCAAATAATTTAATTAATATACATTGTAAAGTATAAAAAATGAAAAAATACCTACATTTTTATTAAAGAAAGTGGCTCAAAAAATAATGAAACTAAGTGATGATGAAGTTCAGAAAGTCAAAGCTGTTTGGCAACAAGTAATATCTCAAAAAGATGAAGCTTCAAAATATTTTTACGATAGATTATTTACAATTGCTCCAGAAATTAAACCCTTGTTTAAATTGGATGGTGTACGGCAAAGAAGTTTGTTAATGGATATATTAAACTTAATGGCAACTCGTGCTGACAGGATTAATGAAATAGAAGAAACTTTTGTGAATCTAGGGATTAGGCATGTAAAATATGGTGCTGAAGAAAAATATTATCCGGTTGTTCGTGATGTTCTTATGGATGTATTTGATAAATTTGCACCTAATGATTTAGATGACTCTACCAAACAAATTTGGACTAAATTACATGGGCATGTATCAAAAATAATGATCAGCCAATTGTCAAATTAATGGTATTCATAAATTAGTCAATTAACGTCTTAGATTATACTATATTATTTTTTAATTAAACTTCTAAATTTATCTTTGAACTTTGTGAATATGGTTGACGATTGCTCTTGTTGTTCTCCGGTATCATCAACGAAGTACGCTCTTGTGGATTGAATTCGATCCTTTGGTATCAATCCCAAATTAATTACATCATTAACAAAATCTGTATATTGTTTTTCTGTAATGGCATAGGATTTGATATTTTTTTCGTATTTTTTCGTGAATAAATCTGATACTTGCTCGAGTTTAGTATTTATTATATCATTATCTACACTTTGTGGATTAACAAATACAACTGTATACTCGCCTGATGTTTTTAGATTTAATTTTACGTTGGGGAAATTTAAATTTTGAATATCTCCAGAAAAAACTTCTCTACCAAAACTTTGTAATGCGGCAATGAAACCAGTGTGCAATGGATGTTGTTCTGCGTGTGACATGCAAAAATCAGAGACGGTACATCCAGCAAATACTGGAAGTCCTGAATTATTCATCACATATAAGTCATATATCATTACATCTTCTTGATTTGACATATTGACATATCAACTCCATTGAATAAAAACAATTGCTTATTCTAAGGTTTAAATTACATTTATCTAGATCTAATAAAACCTTACTTCAGACTCTTATCATGTGATAAACAATATATACTCATTATCATAATTTACAAATTTGGTTCTCAATAAATTGTTGATCTGGTTACAATAACTAGTTATTCTTCTCTCAAATGTACTGTTGAAACCACACAATGGTTTTATTGTAATTATATGTGAAGTAATGAAATCTATTTAATATTACCCTATTATTACCTGCTTAAGGTAAATGGTAGACAATATATATGAGATTACAGTGAAAAATCTGGCTGAATATTCTAAATTAACAACCCAGTGGCCAAAATATCTTATTACAAACAACAAACAGCGAAAGGATTATATTGTTTCTCAAAGAAAAAATCCCCTATCCTTTGGAAGATGTACATTTTCATTAGATAATCCCAGTATTTACTCCTACTTTATCACGGACTCTGATATTTCATTCATCCCCTGTAGAAACAACGAAACAAAGTACAATATCTTTGATTTACGAACATTAGTAGATTACAGTATGGTTAATGGATATATTAAAACAAAAATTGGTAAATTCATATCAACCATTACTAAGACCCCGAGTATGAATTACATAAAGGTAAATATACAAATAGACAATGAAGATATCACATTCTACATCTTGGGTTATAAAACTGCATTAATTGAAAATTTAAAATTAGAACTGGAAGTAGCACTTGAAACTATATTTGAAAGAAAAAGAGGTAAATCTTATGTTCTTTGGGATTTTGAAAATGTAAGACTCAATGAAGATCCGACATACAATCAGGTACTTCAAGGATTGATAAATCAACATAGCCCTTATGAAACAATGCTATGTTTTTCTTCAAGACCTCTTTCCAAAGAACTAACCATTCAGATAACAAAACTTGGTTTTCAAATTAGAAAAGTATCACCTGGTAAAAATGCAGTGGATATACAATCTATTCTTGAATTCACCGAAATCATTTCCAAAGAAGGTGCATCTAATGTTGAATTTCTATTGTTGATCGCTGGTGATAATGATTATGTTAAATTTGTTGATTTTCTACATAGCAAAGGAATAAAAGTTCAAGTTATAGCAAATAGTTCAAGTCTTGGTAATGATTTAAAGAATGCAATAATTACAACATCACTTGTAGAATTGGATGTTGAGGTTGAAAAAGAAAGAACAAAAAGTAAAAACATGGAGAGAATTAGTGATTTTAAATTAATTCTTGAGGATGATGATTTCAAACAACTTCACAATGTATTATTCAATAAATCTATGTTGTTTCATGAATTATTACAACAAATAAGACTAAAAAGCCCAGATTGGAAGAAAAGAACCAATAATAAAGGGCCATTGGATTATTTAATGTATTTGAAAGATGAATTTGATATTATTGAAATCATAAATCAGGATAATAAGAAGAAAATTAGCTTTACTACTAATTATCAAATTCTATTGAATTTAAGTAACTAAGTAGTATGACTTGACGTGAGGACAATATACCATTTCTCTAGTTTGTAAACTAACGGATTAATCTAGATATATAATGCTTATACATTTGAATTGGTTACTACAATCACTGGATTAGTTATTCCACTGGAATATTTAATATGGGAATACGAGCATATAAATATGGCTTGTAATTAAAATTTGTAAATTTATCACCTTATATTTGCTAGGGTCTGATTAATGTCAAACCCACATATTTGGTGCATAATAGTATACTAAAAGACAATTTGTTAATGTATTTGAAATACGTATATTTCTGCTCAACAATTGTATGATTATTGAATTCAATAGGCACTGTCATGACGAGTTATAATTTTTCCTGGTCTATTTTCAGTTTGTAAATTATTTTCTACAACAAGTTTTCCATTTACTAGTACATGAACTATTCCATCTGGATATTGATGTGGATCACGATATGTAGCCCTATCAATCACTTTATCCTTATCTAAAATAACGATATCGGCATACATTCCCTCTCGTATTAAACCTCTATCAAATATACCCATTGTCTGTGCAGGATAGGATGTCATCTTTCTTATTGCATGTTCAAATGACAATACACCTTGTTCACGAGAGTATTTACCTAGTATTCGAGGGTATGTGCCATAGGAACGCGGATGAGGTTTTCCCTTATTCAAGGTAGTCACTGAACAATCAGTACCAAACATGGTGAGGTCATCTTTCATTATCTGTTCCACATCATC
>JAOUKW010000469.1 GCA_029882335.1 Candidatus Heimdallarchaeota archaeon
ACTAGATTGTGGTCAGTATCTACTTTTTCAAGAAAATTTCCAGTAGGTAAGTCTATTTTTTTTAGTAGATCATCCTCTCCAATTTTTCCTCCATACAGATTTCTATGCTCATCAATGATTAATACACCTTCGCTTCCATATGCTTCTACTCTAGCACCTCTTCCAAACCCGGATGTAGTACTGATTTTTACTGTAGCAATCCCTTCATTTTGAAACTCTAAGATGCAATTAAAATAATCATCAGAAGTCACAGGTTTCATTTTCCCATCAATTTTACTCAATCTTTTTTTAATATTTGTAGTTGTTCGACCTGAAACCGTATTAATATTACCAAAAGAATGTAATAGAAAATCCAGATAATGGGATCCTAAGGCATAAAGTACTCCACCACCTTGCTTTCTCTCAGACCACCAATTATATCCTTGATGACGTGGATTTATTCGTACAGAACTGTTTACAGTGATGTCTACATTATATAAATCACCAATATATCCATTATTCACTAATTCTGTAAAGTATAACCTTTCTGGAAGAAACCTGAATTCCAAATCAATCATTGCTACAAGTCCACTTTCATCTGCAACATCACACATCTCTTCTGCATCTGCAACGGATAATGCAAGTGGTTTTTCACATAAAACATGTTTGTTAGCTTTTAGTGCTGCTATTGCCATCTCTTTGTGAAGATGGGGTGGAGTAGTTATTGAAACTAAATCGACTTCAGGATTATCAATAATTTCCTGCCAATTAGATGTAATATATTTAGCATTGAGTTTCTTACCAAGAACTTTAGTTTTTTTTGCATTTTGACCTGAAATAGCGATTGGTTCAAACAGAGGATGGTTTACAAAGGCAGGCCATTGGACAGAATATCCAAAACCAGTACCGATCACACCGACCTTTATTATATTAGTATCATCTATTACCATAACACATCATAAGGTGGTGTAATTTATATTTACATTAAATTGTACATTCCAACAATCTGGAGAAGATCTGACTCTGTGAAAACTCCGAGTAATTCATTATCATCATTAATTACAGGAATTCCACCCATACCTTCAGTGCTTAATATCTTTGCAATATCAGCCACAGATGTATTGATTGTTACCGATTTAACATTTGTTTTACATATATCCTTTGCTTTCGTTTTGAAAACATCATTTGCGACTGATCCAACTCTTACAATTTTATCCATAAAAAATCTCATCATATCAGTGGAAGTAATTATTCCTTTTACTTTATTATCTTTTTCAACTAAAACAATTCTCCTTACATCTTCACTAACCATTGTGTCTATTACTTTTTTTACAGTAGTTGTTGCATATGGTAATGTAATAGGGTTTAATTTCAAAAATTCTTCTAGTTCTGCATCTGCAAATGATCCTGCAAAAGCCTTTACTAGGTCTCTTTCGGTAACAATTCCAGATAACTGCATATTTTTGGTTACAATTGGTAATGAACCAAGACCGTGTTGAAACATTGTTTGTACCGCTTCTGAAATTTTAGCATCTCGATTTATAACAATAGGATCATTAGTCATGAAATTATGTAACTCTTCGGTTAATAGTTTTGTTTCTCCTGAGCTTAATACTTTTAACACATCAGTAGCAGTTAAAATTCCAACCAAAGCATCTTCAAAAACTACAGGTAATCTTCTGAAGCCATTTTTAGCCATTTTTTCGATTGCTTCACTTAACTGATCAGTTGGTCTAACACTCATTGGATTATGGGTTGCAATAGAAATTATTTCTGCCAAGTTACCTCAAATTATGTTATTCACCACCTAATTTAAAGTTAAGTACTATGAAGTTTGGAAAAAATAAAAAAAAAATCTAAATATACCCTAATTTCTATAATATATTTGTTTAAAAGCATTGTTATATTAAATTTATTAGTTTTTCTTATTAATTATAAGTATACATAAGCCGATTATTTAGTGTTTGTAAGTTTTATCAATCATTAGCTAGATGTCTTTGATGAATTAATTACAAGTTAATGTGAATATAAAACCAAGTTTTGATTTTACTATGATAATATCTATTTATGGTTTAATTAATGGTAATCTATGATTGATTTTAATGGAAAAAGAGCACTAATATTTGGTGTAGCATCAGAAACTAGTATCGCTTGGTCTATAACTGAATGGGTAATTAAAGCAGGGGGATCTGTTGTATTGGTTTATCAAAAACGATTTTTAAGCAGAATTATGCAATTAACAAAGGATGTTGAAGGTATAGAAGGACTTCATGAGTGTGATGTAAGTTTTGAGGATCAGGTAAAAAATTTGTTTAATAACTTGGAAGGAAGGTTTGATATGATTGTTCATTCAATTGGATTTGCACCTGCTTCTGCTTTAAGCAAACCAACTATTTTTACAACAGAAGAAGATTTTAACACAACCATGATTATTTCAGCGTATTCATTACAACGCATTGCAAGGCATGCTATGAGAGTATTAAATCCAAATAGCTCAATGATAACCTTAACATATTTGGCAGCTACGAGATTAGTCGATGGTTATAGAATTATGAGTGTTGCAAAAGCAGCACTGGAATCATTTGTCAGAGAATTGTCTCCAATACTTGGTGCTGCAGGTCATCGGATAAATGCTATTTCTGCAGGTCCAATTAGAACATTAGCTGCATCAGGAATTCCAGGATTTGATAATATTCTCGGTTATATGGATAAAACGACTCCATTAAAAAGAGCAGTAGTACAGGAAGATGTAGCAAAGGCAGCAATCTTCCTAATGAGTGAACTTGCTTCAGGTATCACCGGACAAACCATTTTTGTTGACTCAGGGTACTCAATTGTTGGAGTACCAAATGTAACAGATTAGTTTTAAAGGATAAAGGAACTTTTTAATTAATTAAAACAAAGAAAATACTGATGAATTCAATTATTCTTAATAATACAGATTAATTAAATAAAAATTAGGATATGACGGAATTGTTTAAAGCTTGGCATCTCTCTATTTTTTCACTATTTTATCTAGGTCAAGGTTATTCTCTGGCCTCACTTGCTCTTTTACTTCCCCTTTATATATTAAATATATAAAGGGGAAGTAAA
>JAOUKW010000470.1 GCA_029882335.1 Candidatus Heimdallarchaeota archaeon
CATTAGTGATTTAAACTCTGAAAGAATAGATTCACCTGCTTTTGCTTGATTAACCAAGGTTTCTGCATAGTCGCAAATGAAGTCTTGATAATAATCAATCTCCTCTACAATCTTAGTAATAATTAGTTTCTGACGATTCTGTGACTCTCTTTTAAAGGCATCATTAAAACTCTTCCAATGTTTCTTGTAGTGCTCAAATTTGTGTTTAGATTGTAAAAATTCTGAAGGTTGGTCAGGTTCTTTCATAGCTCTCCACCAAAGACCAAAAATATCCAGTAAATCAGGACATATCTCAAACCATTTATTCCGACAGAGTTCAATCAATTCATCCTGTTTTGAAAGATCGGGATTTGCAAGACGATTAAACAAGACTTCAGCAAGTTCAAAACTTGAAGGAACGGAAGAAGCCAATTCACTGAATTCCTTTCTTGTAATAGGAACTCCCAAAGAATTGAAATCAACAAGGATCATATCCATAGATGAGATTGGAATTGGGGTATTTTATCTTTTGCAGTTAATTCAATCGAAATATCAAAAAAAGAGATAACATTTGTAAATTGGTTGAGGTTCATTTAATTGATTTAATTAAGCCATATGATTTTTACTATTGACAAGTCCATTTATATCAAAGTAAAATATTGGATGTGAACCCTGATAACTATAATCCAATTGCAAATTTTAAAACAATTCCTATGCTGTAAATACAAACACACATTATGTCATTTATTTTTCATATTGACAATAGGTGTCAATATAGGAAATATATGTCATAAATCCAGAAAAAATAAATGATATAAGAATAAATATCTATCATAAAAATTTTTAAACAAACTATAATTAACTTAAAATCAACTAAATATTCAATATTTGATTTATCAATGATTTTGTAGTTAAAATGAATGTCTACAAAAATACTATATTTTCTACTATTTCAAGTATTGATCATAGGAATTATAATAAACAACAAAGTTAACCTCTAATCATAGATAAAATTGAAAATTGGAAAAATCGAAAAAATTAGTGTGGGTTCAGTATGGGGTCATGAAGCCTAAAATTTTACCCCTTGGTTATCCCAAAATATAGATTTACTCAGCGAAGAAATCGGAGTTGATATAGACCTTATTGATGCAGAACAAAATGTCGGAAGTTGTTCACTTGATATCGTTTGCAAAAATCGCGAAACTGGTAATAAAGTGGTTATCGAGAACCAATTTCATCAAAGTGATCACAAGCATCTTGGTCAGCTAATAACCTATGCTGCAGGTTTAGATGCTCAATCATGGGAAAAAATTTGAATCCGTATTTCTTCCTCATTTCGAAAATTTTTAATCCAATCAATGATTCATATAATTTTGGGTGTTATGATGTATATTTAAATTTAAAATCATTAAAAAATCGTATTAAGTGCAACGTCATTTAGATAAATAACTTTTAGTTTCTATTAGCATAGTATCCGAGAAGGATTTAGAATTAATCTTATTATCCGAGAATTTGGAATTGAACCTAATATTGAAAAGTGATAGCAAATTGTCAACTCATTTAGTCATACAGTTCATATCCATCAGTATTTACATCAGCAAGATGATGGTATTCAAAATAACCCACATGAATATGAATGTATTTACAAAATGTAATTTTGATTTACATAATGGGATGAGTACTTAATATACTAAAACAAATATATTTCCTAGTCTAGTTAGAGATAAATCTTTACTATAAGGACTCGGTTGCCATCTCCTCGTAGCACGATCGAAGGCTCAAAAATTGTATCAAATAAAATCAGTGAGAAGTCCTATTCTCCCCTAGAGAAGCGTAAGTCACCAACTAAATCTCAATAATTTCTATGTGAGTGATCTGCTAATGGAAAAAAACACGGAAAACCCGACTTCAATGAAGTCTAACTGACAAATGAGCGGAAAAAAGCCACAGAATGAAGTCTCTGTTGATTCTTATGGTCTACGGTTTGAACAGAAGTCTAGCAACGGCAGGAAGGGAAAGGGCAGAACGTGTGTATGTATGTACAATTAATTGTAAATACAAAAAAGATCATGCTATTCATATATATATTTATTTCTAATTTCTCTCAAATTTATGAAATTAAGTCAAATATTATAAAAATTGATACTGCATTTTTATTGGAATAAAAAGCAAATAATATTGGAATTAATGATTTTGCCAATTTATAGGAGCTAACATACATTCCTTTCATATTATTATAAATATAAATTTTAACAAAATCATTTTCCTCCTTCACTTCTTTATCTCTTAATTTTATCAATCCTGTCTCCAAGTTATGCAATAACAATGCAGTGGATATTAAGAAAAATGAAGTACCTAAAATTATACCAATAACAAATTGCGTTGATTGATCTGATTCAATAATCCAATTTCCTATTGCTATTTCAGTATAATATGTAATAATAAAAATAACTATCAATATGGATGCTCTATAATTTATGAAGTAAATTAACTTTGTTACTTCATCAAATCCATCCCTAATTTGTACACAATTTAAATTATTATTATCTTTTATAGTACTTCCTCCTAATTTTTCCCCGATAATGTTTGGTTTATTCAAAATCCAACCATAAATTAAGTAGGGTAAGTATTTTAGGTAATATTGTATTTTACTTTTTGATGTTTTATTCTCAAGTTCAAACTTAAAATATGTAGTACTATGAGTTAGCATATAACTAATTTTATAAATTAATTCGATATAAATATGACAAACATAAATCACTATGACCGTCCATAGTAAATAAAAAATAATATCTAAAAAATTAGATATTGCTAATATATTGTTAGTACCAAAATCTACACCATATTTAATTGAATTATTACTATTTATTCTATCTTGTAAATTTGACAAAGATACATAAAAGGCGATAATTACAATTATACTGTTTAAAAAAATTTTAACAATGTTATTTTCAGTAGATGTTGGGAAGGTAAAATTATCTCTACATATGTTTTTAAAACTCTCATCTTTGTTAATAGTTTCCCCAAAAGAATTTATTCTATGGTAAATTGAATAAATTATTGCTGGAAAAACAAATATTGACAACCAA
>JAOUKW010000471.1 GCA_029882335.1 Candidatus Heimdallarchaeota archaeon
ACTATCGATAAAAAGAAACCTGTTAATTTACATCAAACTCTTGGAAGTCCTCAAGAAATAGCAAATTCAATAAAAAATAAAAGAGAAGCTTTACTCACCTCTTCTGATGAACCAAGCATAGAACAGGCAATTCATAGCCGAAATTCAAAAATATATAAATACATTAAACCAAATCATTATAAATTTATTTTCATAATGTTTATGATATTTCAATTAATACTATTTCTAGGAGGTATATTTATTGGATACTTAAACATCGTGCTGATATTTCAAATTATTTTTTCAATTAACTCATTCAAAATTTCTAATCGAATATTCCCTTATACAATAGGCTCATTTTCATTACTAACCATTTCAACCCTTTATTTTATTCATGACATAGCTCAATTTTTCATTATCCGAAGTAGATATTACGGTCAAATTTCAAATTTAAGACGCAAATTTTTATTAATACAAAAAATTCGTCCGATATTCAAGTTTATGTTATCTATAATTATTTCATTTAACTGTCTCTACCCTTTCATATTGTCATTCCAACTGGGGATCTCAATAATAACTGTACTAACTTCCATAATTTTCTTGAACTTGTCGAATCAATTGGTAGAATCTAACTTTCCAAAAGTTTCAAATAAACCATCAAATAGAAGTAAACTTACTTTATTAATGCTTCAATTTATATTTATATTCATTTTAATAATAAATATAATTGCAATAGTCAATGGGATCTTCTATTATGATATATTTATTATTTGGTATTCAATATTTAATTTTTTGGTAATTCTATCGATCAGATTTATTGGTTCACCATTTATTCAGTACAAAATTAAGAATTTCTTTAAGAAAACTAAATATTTTCAATTTGGTGGTCTCACAGTATTATTTTTAAGTTCCCTGTATTCAACACTTACATGGTCATTTTCTAATTTTGATTTAATGATTCCATTTGTGTTGTACATATTGTTTTTTATCCTTACGAGCAAGTATCTAAAAAATAAAAAAATTGAATCAGGTATTAAAATAAAAAATCATCTCGTTAATAATTATAAAAATATATATTATTTAATATCAACATATCAAATCCTTCGTGTGTTTATGATAGGTTTTACCTATTTATACACAATTAATGCTATTTATGTAACAATGAATATAGATCCTTATTTCTTAACTATATTGAGTGATGGAATCTTTGGATTTCTATTACTCATCTTGAATACAATATCACTATTGCTTCTTACATACAAAAGATCTTATCAAAAGATTGCAGACATTGAGGCTATTTTTAGGCAGCATAATCATTTTATCATTATTCCACTGATACCATCGACTATATTGTCAGTTCGTCTTATTAACACATCAACTTTCGATAATTCTTTTGAAGGCATGTATTACTCAATAGTATTACTTCTACTTGCAATGATCCCTTTTGTAATTTATAAACTAAATAGAAGAAGATTTGTTCATGAAGAGAAAAAGAGAATAAACGTTATATCTGAATAATAAAGGGGGAAAATGAACATGAAAAAATCTAATTCAATTTCTGATGAAGTTAAAAATGAATTAAAAATTTATATCTCGGATATCCAAAAAAATTTAGCAGATTCAGGTCAAGAAATAGAAAAATCAGAAATTGTAAAGTATGTATTTTATTATTTAACAAACCTTACGACAAATGGAGATCAAGTTAATTTCGATCAAATTGTTGGAACTCCAGAGGAGGTTGCTCAAAATTTCTTTTTATTGAATGATATTCGTTATCCATCAGAACCTTGGTATGGTGGAAAAATGTATGAATTAGAAAATACAAAGATCTCACTACCGATTAATAGTGCAATTATGCAATTTCTGAAGTATGCTCAATATGTACTCACACTTTTGGGAATTATGTTATTATTGTTTTTTATCATCGAAATCAATTCTTACATAGTTTATAATAATACATGGATATTTCTAGGAATATTTCATCCATCATTTTTATTTTTATATCCATTATATGGACTTCCATTGTATTGGCTCCTAAACCGATGTAGATACTCTGTTTGGTTCAGAAGTGGTGTTTCTGATATTAATGAGTGGATTCTGAAAATCAGACAAACTTCTATAATTCATCTTATCAATTTTTCAATTCAGACAATCATGGCAATCATCGGGTCTAATACTTACTTTTCAGACAGTTATTATGATGATTATTATTATTATGATAGTGAGACGCCTTTAAATTTTGTACGTTTAGAAAATACAATATTTTATATTGCTCTCTCCTCTTATTTATTCTATATTGCATATAATCAAATTTGGTCTGAAACAAATGAAATAGATGTCAGACCATTTAAACAGAGGAAACAAGCCATTTATATTAGTTTTATTGATAAGTATTTCAAGTATATAAAGGGAATTGGATTTGTAGTCCTAGTTTTTATAATCACTCAATCAATCATCAATGTTGAAAGATATCGAAAAATCTTAACACCGAATTTTAGTATTTCAAATACTTATCTAATTATATCTAGTATGATATTACTCTCATTATATTTCAAATCACGAAAACCAATTTATAATGAAATAACTACAATTTGGATACAGCAAGTGAGAAAAAATATTAGTAGATCAAATATTATCTATGTGTTATATCCATTATTTCAGGTCGGATTTTATGCCTATATTTTATTTAATTATGGTGATGCATTATCTAATAGTTATTATTTAAGTACATTCCCAGAAATAGAGAGTTTATATAGATATAGCCTTCAATTTGCCATTTATCTATTCATCGCACTATTATATCACATTATTTCCAAGATTTTGCTGAATAAGATTGAATCCGGCATTCAAAACCCATCTGATCTATCAAATAATATATCTATCAAAAAAGACTGATTGGTTGCAATATGATAAAAACGAAAATAACAATAATTTTATTGAATTACAGAATTCCTTTTAATATTTGACTATTCAGTTTATATTGAGATATATTGAACGATAATTCAGGTGGCCCTAATCTGGGAAGTGGTCCGAATCTTGGAGGATCATCAAACACGGGTGGCCCAAGTTTGGGGACT
>JAOUKW010000084.1 GCA_029882335.1 Candidatus Heimdallarchaeota archaeon
AGAGGCGGGTGTTTTTGATTTAATTGCACTCTTAGGTTCTTGTTCCTCAATATCATCAATATCTAAATCTTCAAAATCTGACATAATAATCACCATTTTACTTGTTATAGTGTGTGGCTGTAATTTTCCACAACACACAAACATATATACACATTAATACTATTTAAACTTTGCTAGAGTAATTAGGTTTGTGTGTAATATATTTGCTGAATTCTAGCTGACTTCTCTATTTCGATTTTATTTCAATCCTAGGAGTTCTACATCAAAAACTAAAGTTGAATTTGCTGGGATTAATCCTCCACCAACACTTTGATTACCATATGCCATATGAGGAGGTATAGTTAACTTTCGTTTACCACCTATTTTCATGGTTAATACTCCTTCATCCCAGCCTTTTATTACTTGACCAAGACCTATTTTAAATTCAAATGGTTGTCCTCTATCAACGCTACTATCAAACTTTTTACCATTTGTTAACCAGCCAGTATAATGAACAACAACTGTTTGTCCTTTTTTAGGTGAATCACCTGTTCCAGTTACTATATCTTCAATGATTAGCTCATCCATTTATTCGATTGTTTTCTTCATTTTATTAATATATTCGATTAAATCCTGATAATTTGCGTTATATATCGTTTTTATCTTTACTACTTTCTTTACTTTGTATTCCAAACAGCATATTATTTTAACTGCGAAATATTTATAGAATTATTGGTAAATGAACCTTATATTAGCATTGGGCTAGCTTTTATTACTTCTTTGACTTGGGGAATAAATGCACACATATTAAAAAAGGGGGTAGCTGAAGAAAATCCCTTTTTGGGTGTGGCTATTAGATCTATTTTTGCATTTCCTATTTTATTTTTAATTACATTTTTATGGAGAGGTATTGAAGGATTTACAGGGTATGCCAACCAAGAAGTGTTGTTTTTCACCATCTTAGGTTCTACATTATTTGCAACTGGTGATATTTTATATTTGGTGGGATTAAAAAAATATCCTGTTAATATGCTTGTACCTATTGTTGCAACATATCCCATAATTGCTATATTTATTTTAATTATAACTGGGAGTGAAGAGGTTTCACCCACTGTTATATTTGGTACTGTCATTGTAATATTTGGTATTGGATTAGTTACAAATGGAGATATTGCTGGTATATTAAATTATAAAATATTATCATTGGGTGTTTTGAATGCTTTATTCTATGGATTCAGTGTATATTATATTAAAATTGCACTTTCATTTGATACAACTGATGCAATCAGTGTTTCTGGAATTAGAACGCTTATATTGGGTTTAATTGGATTAATTGTTTTTCATTCTTCATCCAAAAATAGAGACGTAAGGAGACAAAGAAGCAAAGAATCAAAGATGCGATCATTCAAATTTCTAGCAGTTTCTGGAATTATTGGATGGGTAATTGGTGCCACTGCATTTTTCATAGCAGTGGAAAGAATTGGCGCGGCTATTCCTACTCCGATTTCCTCAACGTATCCAATTGTAGCCACAATAATTGGATTGTTCCTTCGAATAGAAGAAGTTTCTAAAAAACAATTTGTAGGTATTATATTTAGTGTGTTAGGAACTGTGATTATAATCACGTAAAATTATGACTAATATTTTGATATTGACCCATACTAATTTTACGTTACAGAATGGTGATAATATGTTTAATGGAAAGTTTTAGTATAATCTTATTTTTTGGAGTAGGTGCGTCCATTTTTTGGGGTGCTGCAGATTTCTCAGGAGGATATGCAACCAAAATGAATAATGTCTTCTCGGTTACTTTCATCTCTCAGGTTTTTGGAACTCTACTCTTTCTTACCCTGGGTTTTTTATCTCAAGAAAGTTACCCTGACAATAATAGTATTCTCCTAGGATTAATTGCAGGAATTTTTGGAGGTACTGGTGTGGCAATTTTTTATCAGGCACTCTCAGAAGGGAGAATGGGTATTGTCGCTCCAGTATCAGCAGTTACTACAACTCTAATTCCTATTATTATTGGGTCTTTTATTGACGGTAGACTGCAAACCGTTCAATATTTTTCAATACTACTTATCATTGTTTCAATTTGGTTAGTAAGCATTGATGATGTAGAAAAAACAATTAGTATTGCTCTACTTAAACTTCCTATACTATCTGGTATTAATTTTGGCTTATTTTTTGTATTTGTTAAATTGGCTAGTGAGACAACAGTTTATTTTCCTATGGTAGCTGCAAGAATAGCCTCAATGACTATATTATTCAGCTTTGGAATTATAACAAACAAGAAGTCAATGTTTAAAATAACTAATTGGTATGTGATAATTATTGCAGGTATTGCAGATGCATTAGGTAATACTTTTTTCGTTTTTTCTGCGAGATTTGGTAGATTGGATATTGCTTCAGCACTTGCTGGTCTTTATCCTATAACTACTGTGGTACTAGCTATTATGATATTGAAGGAGAAAATACATAAATTACAGACTATGGGGATTTTAATTGCAATTTCTGGAATTATTCTACTTAATATATAATGATATTGTACGTTTTGATTTCTCTATCACAACCAATTACTAAAAATATTTAGTGTAATTTTTATACTCAATTTATAACAATTATTTTGATGGCAAAAAAAGATTCTAGTCAAGATGTATTTGATAGATATCAAGCATATAAGGATAAACAATCTGGTGCTCCATCTCAAAATATTGATAAACCTGTAAATATTTCTAACTCCGGGAAAATATACAAATATTTTGTTGTTGGATTGATTGGAATTATAGTAATCGCTAATTTTGGATTATTATCTGATTACACTCCTCAATTTGGTAATAGATCAGATAAAACTGATGATGGTGACTATGATTTCATCGTGTATAGCTCTCCTACCTGCAGTTGTTGTGCAGAATATGTAGTAATCTTAGAAGATCTTGGTTATAGTGTAAATTCAATAAAGACGAATAGTTATACTAATATAAAAGATGAAAGAAATATCCCAGCTGATTCTAGATCCTGTCACACAACACTATATGGTAACTATTTTATTGAAGGTCATGTTCCTATTAGTGTGATAAATCAATTAATCGCTGAAAATCCGGACATTGATGGTATTGCACTGCCTGGTATGCCTGCTGGAAGTCCTGGTATGGGTGGTGACAAAACAGAAACTTTTGAGATTCAATCTATTAAAAGTGGTGTAGTTGTTAGTATTTTTGCAAGAGTATAAATTTAAAAATAATTCGTAATCACAATCAAATACTTTTGCCTCTATGTTCTTTGTTTAATATGATTTTGATGTAACGTTGAATCGTTGTATACAAAGAATAAGCTTAATCACATGAATATACAAAGTTTGCTTTTAAAAGAAGCAAAATCTGATTGGCGTTTATACACAACAGGTATTTTATGTATGTTTCTGGGAGTACAAGCTAGATTAACAACTCCTATTTTTATCCGTTTGATAATAGATGAGGTTTTAATCGCCAAATCCCCTGATAATTTATTATTGTATTGTTTAAGTATTATTTTGATAGCAGTATTTGCAGGATTTTTCAATTATGGAAATCGATATTTTAATGACAAAGCCGCAGAGACAACAACTTTCAGATTACGAAATCAAATATTTGAAAAGCTTCAAAATCAATCAATGGGCTATCTAAATAAACAGGAAACAGGTCAGTTATTAACAAAATCTACTTCTGATATCGATATTATTCGATCTTATTTAGCTCGTGAATTTCGTATTGGATTAAATTCATTTTATTATTATATTTCAATAGGAATAATTATTTATTTTACTCAGCCAAGGTTTCTAGTAATATTTTTACTAATTTTACCAGTCTTGTTTGGGATTTCCTTTGTTTATGGAGTAAAAACTAGGCCATTAATCCGTGAAAGTAGAAGATATAGTGGAGTTTTATCAAATCATATTCAAGAAAGTATAGAGTCAATTGATGTTGTTCGTTCGTTTTCTAGGGAGACACATGAAATTGAAAGATTTGAAAGAAGTAATGACAATTACTTAAAATTAGTATTGAAGTCTCAGATTATTAGAGGTTTAACTTTACCTGTAGCCGTTCTTATTGTATCTCTAAGTTCAGTACTAATTTTGTATTTTGGAGGTTCTCAAATAATAACAGATCCAAATTCGAAAATAACTATTGGTCAATTAATCCAGTTCAACTTGTATTTATTGGAATTAACTACACCTACCCGATTACTTGGGGCATTTATTGAGGGGTACACTAGAGTAAATGTTTCTGGTGAAAGAGTTTTTGGGATCATTTATAGTGAAATTGAGATTAAAGAACGAAATAATGCTATTTCATTGGAGAAATTGGATGGTAAAATTACACTTTCAGGGGTTAGTTTTGGATATGAAAGTGAACAAAAGATCTTAGACAATATTTCTTTTACAGTAAATGCAGGAGAGATTATTGGTTTTCTTGGAACCAGTGGAAGTGGAAAAACAAGTTTAATTAATTTAATACCTCGTTTCTTTGATCCTACGGAAGGAAATGTATATATAGACGATATTGAACTACGTGATTATAATTTAGAATTTCTTAGAAAAAATATTGGCATTGTATCTCAAGAAACATTTCTTTTCTCTAGAACTATTAGAGAAAATATCTGTTTTGGAAAAATCGATGCAAGTGATGAAGAGATTATAGCTGCTTCTCAAACAGCACAGGCTCATAATTTTATTATGGAATTTCCTGATGGATATGATACAATTGTTGGTGAAAAAGGAATCACATTATCTGGAGGACAACAACAAAGAATCTCTATCGCACGTTCTTTACTAATCAATCCCAAAATACTAATTCTTGATGATTCTACAAGTAGTGTCGATGCAACAACAGAAAATGAAATTCAAATAGCATTAGATCAGTTGTTGAAAAATAGAACAACTTTAATTGTAACTCAGAAGGTTTCGAGTTTAAGAAAAGCACAACAAATTATTATTTTAGAAAATGGTAAGATCATTGAGAGTGGAGATCATATTACGTTGATGCAGCTAAAGGGTATTTATTCTAAAATTTATTCAACCCAAGAAGACCCTAAATTGAAAGAGGAATTAAATATTATATTGGAGGGAGATAAATGAGACGATTTGTTGAATTTGAACGATTAAAAGTAGTTTCTGATAAAAACTTATTTCTTTTTGCTATTAGATATATGAGAAATTATCGATTGTTGGTTACATTATCAATTTTATTCGTTATCATTGGAACTATACTGAATTTAATTCCGGAATTACTCATTCGGAAGATCATTGATATAGATATCAAAAATAAGGACATTGAGGGGTTACTCCTATCAGTACTGTTAATGGTATTAATTTACATTATTTCTTGGTTGATAAACTTTTTAGATTCTTTTACTACTACGAAAATAGGTCAATCCACCATAAAGGATCTAAGAAATGATATGTTTATTAAAATGGTCAATCAAAGTCAATCATTCTATGATAAAGAACAATCAGGAAGCATTAATTCAAAGATGACAAATGATCTTAACACTTTAGCAGGTTTTTTTTCATCTGGTTTAGTTGATATTATTACTTCTTTCCTTCAGTTGATTGGAATCTTTACTATTATGTTGATACTGGATACAGCACTATCTATCATATCTATGTTGGTGGTGCCTCTACTATTGGCAGTTACATTTGGTTTAAAGGGTCCCATTCGTAAAATTAGCCAAATACGTAGAAAGACAATTGCTAAAGTTACTACCAATTTGGCAGAAAATATAAGTGGTGTCAAGGAATCTAAAAATTTCGCGAGAGAGAAAGTAAATCAAAAAGAATTTGAGAAAGTAAATAAAGAAAATTTTGATGCTGCTATCAAAGCTACATCATTATTTGCATTGCTTTTTCCTTTAATTGGTATCATTACTGCATTAGGCACTGCTGCTGTATTATATTATTCTGGATATCAGGCATCTGTAGAGAATAATCCTAAATATACTGTTGGATTAATTGCTACCTTTATGGCATATTTGGTTCGATTTTTTGGACCTGTATTTACAATTTCATCATTTTATAGTGTATATCAATCAGCATTAGCGTCATTGGAGAGAGTCTATCTATTTATGAATGAAGATATCATTATCGCGAATCAAGAAGTAACTACAGAATTTAAAATTGTTAACGCAGAATTATTAATAAAAAATGTTTATTTCTCATATAATGAAAATATTCCGATATTTGAAGACTTGTCTCTGAATATTCCCGGTAAATCAACTGTGGCTTTAGTTGGGCATACTGGAGCAGGTAAATCAAGTATAATAAAACTAATTGCCCGTTTCTATGATATAAACAGTGGTTCTATTACCATTGATGGAATTAATATCCAAAATACTTCCTTAACCGAGTTAAGAGAGTCAATTGGTATTGTACCTCAAAAGCCAATTCTATTTAATACCTCAATTCGCGATAATATCAAATATGGTAAACTTTCTGCTACAGATGATGAAATCATTGAAATATGTAAATTATTAGGATTACATGAATTTATCATGACATTACCTGAGAATTATGATACAGTTGTATCCGAAGGTGGTAAGCGTTTATCACAGGGACAACGACAATTAGTCACATTTGCTAGGGCTTTAATTAAAAATCCACCTATAATAATACTAGATGAGGCAACATCATCACTAGATCCCATATCTGAAATCAGAATCCAACATGCATTGGAAACTTTATTAAAAGACCGTACTTCAATAATTATCGCTCATCGTCTTTCTACAATAAGAAATGCCGATAAAATTATTGTATTGGAAAAGGGAAGAATTATACAAGAAGGCAATCATTTGGAATTAGTAAAACAAAAGGGAAAATATCGTGAATTATACTTGAATCAATTTTTACGAAATTAAATAGTAATTATTATTTGAATAAGACTAGATTTATGAAAGATAAAATTAATAATCACTTATGGACTATGACCAATGTTTTACATTTGTTGCAGAAGGTCAAGTTCAACGATTCAAAGAAATATTAAATTTTATAGCAGAAAATTCCAAGGATGAATTGAATTGGTTAATCTTGAAAGCATATATTCTTGAGGAAACTGGTGAATTTTCTGAATTATTTCATTTATCGAATAAATTTATCGAATTATCAAAAGAACTAGATGATGAATTTTACCTGATCAAATCGTTGATGTTTAAAGGTCATGCGCAGATCAGATTAAACTATTTTGATGATGGTTTTGAGTCTCTGAAACAGGCTGAATCAATGATAATTAACTACAAAGGTGTAAATAAAGGAAGTGTATTTGAACGAACAAAAGCCCATGTATATTATGGCTATGGTTTGTATCATTGGAGAAAACAAAACAATGAGTCTGCTATCGAATATTATCAAATTGCAATGGATTTATACAAAGATCAGAATGTTCCTAGATTAGTTTCACGGATGTATAACAATTGTGGTTTATCGTTTCATCAATTAGGCAAGATTAGCGATGCATGGTCAAGTTTGGCAAAAAGTGAGGAAATAAATAAAATGATTGGTTATGAATATGGTCAATCGATGAACTGTATTAACATATCCACAATATTTCAACATTTAGGTGAATACTCATTAGCTTTAGAAAAATTAGATGAAGCATATGAGTTAATACAGAAATTTCCTCTTTATAGATCTAGTTATTATAGGCTAGGGTTTTATTATCGAAATAAAGGTCTCATTAATTATTATATTGGTAATAATGAAAAAGCAATTGATAACTTGAAACTTGCACTAGAATCTTTTGAAAAGGCAGACCATATATTTGATAATCCTCTTATTAACTTTTATCTGTTAAAAATTTATACAGAAAAAAATAATTTAAAGAAAGCAGAACAGTATTTAGAGAGATTGTTTATTTATCATAAATTAAGTTTATTAGATAAATATGCAGATTTTTATGAAGTTTCTAAAGGAATTTTGCTAATTGCCAAAAATAGATTGAAATCTCTAGCTGAAGCTGAGAATATATTTCTATCCCTCAATAAGAATATAGACACACCCTTTGATGAAATACAGTATTCTATGTTGTATCTTTGTGATATCTATGTTCGCGAAATTAAACTAACTGGGAACATTACTGCATTATCCGATTTGAAGGAAACATTAAATAAATTAAACCAATTTGCAGAAGAGCGAAAAATATTTCACCTCCAAATCGAAACCATGCTCATTCAAACTAGAATACTAATCTTAGAATTTGAATTTACTCAAGCAGATGAGCTACTTGATGATGCAATAACATTTGCTCAAGAAAAAGGATTGATTCAATTAACTTTGAAAATTATTGAAGAACAATCTATTCTAAGAGAAATGAGTAAAAATAATACTTTACTCAGTATTGATAAAGATATTAATTCAAGATTGAAGTCTGTGGAATTTGATATGCTATTCGAAAAATTCATCCAGGGTAGACAACGTGTAAATTATATAATCCATGAATTACCTGTTACTTTTATTGTGATTACCATATCTGGAACTGTAAAATTTACAATTCGTTTTGAGGAACAATCATTACTTCGTGAAGAATTAATTGGTAATTTCTTAAGTGCAATCAATTTATTTGGACAAGAAGTTTTCGCAAATAAGAATAACATTGCAGAAATAGTTCATGGAAATTATAATATTGTGATTAAAAATGAAGGTGAACTCTTATTCTGTTACATATATAGGGGTACATCTATAGAATCTAAACCTCGAATGGTTAAAATTGTTGATACGATCAGACAAAATAATGAAGTTTGGGAGAATTTAACTGAGAACTATCATATTTCAGTTAATATGACTAATTATCCATATCTTGAGCAAGAAATAAAAGCATTATTTCCAATTAAAAATTTAGAAATTACTAATTAATCTTGATTACTTATTTTACCTTTAATCAATCCCAAAGCAATAACTATTTGACCTAAAGCTCGAACCATAATTGCACCTATAATATTTAATACCCCTTTTGACGAAAGAATACCACTTAGTCCAATAATTATCAAACCTAAACTCACCAGCAATAATGCAAAATCTCTTGCTTTTAAACTAAGAAATACATATCCACCAAATATTATTAATGTAAAGAGTAGCAAAGATAGACGAATTAAATCTTCACTACCTGTTAATAGGTTCATTAATATAGAACTAAGTAATAATAATCCAATTATTCCTGAATATATCCGTTTTTTAACTGGTATAAATGATAGTTTTCCTACAGATAAACTCAGAAAGCCTAGTGAAATTAAACTAACCATTAGTGTAGAATCAATTGCCTCTTCTAAATTATAATGAATAATGTATTGAATAATAACAATCAAACTTGCAAGTGTAAATCCCATGAAAGTTAATAACCAATATAAAGTAAGTTGCATTTTTAATGCTACCCATTTTTGATAAAAATGATAGGAAAATAAAATACGTATTAGTAAATTAAAGAACAATAAACTAAGTTCTAACCACATAATTTTTTCCTCTAATGATGTTTTCATAAATCTTGTCTTAAATGAGAATAATATTACTTATAATTTATATTCAGTTGGACATACATTATTATAGAATTATATCGTGGGCATAGTAAATACTATCAAAAAGAACTATAGTGATAATCAAAATATCATCGATTTCACTGGTTGCAATTCTAATCCATTTACTCTCATCTGAAATATATCTTTGGGAAAATACAACCGTTATATTTGCATCGAGAGTGTCAAAATATCCCTCAAATATATACTCTGTATTACCATCTCGGATATAATTATACATAGATGAAATTGTGAAATTTCCGGTATGTTGGTTTGTTGGATTTGGTGTGTTAGTATTTCCACTAATTAATGCATTATACTTGGCAAGAGCTGCATCAATTACTTCAGATACAGTTCTAGTCTCCTCTGGTTCAACAAACTCTACGATTGTATTTGTACCAGTGGTGTCTGATGGATCCGTGATTGCTATTCCACCAAATCTAGATTCTCCTAATTGTAAAGGTACGATATATGCATAATCCTCAAGTGTTGAAACGTTTTCCTTGTATGGATAGAGGATCGGAAGCAGTGTAGTATAACCATGACTCTGCGTCTCTCTCAAACTGGTGACTGTGTCTCTGACATGTTGATGAGCTGTATCTGTATCAATATAACCGTATGATTCCCAATTGTAATAATAAATACCCGTGGCATTAGTTTTTATGCCACCTCTTAATATTTGGTTGGACGAACCAGTACTATCCAACATTACATACTGAACATCTTTATTATTATCAGGATTAACAACAACTCGTACATCATCATCTATCCCCAGCTTTCTTTGTGATTTTACCCATGGAAGACCTGCAGACCAAGATACTTTATGATCTTCAACTAAAGATTGACCCCAATATCCAATTCCTCTTTCTAACCACCATTCATCATACATTTGTATCTGTGCATGGTCTGGCAATTGAGTTCTATCCTTAAAATCACCAATTAAATCACCATTTTTATCTATAATCAACACTCCACCATCCATCACTACTTCTTGTGATATAAAGAATCCACTTTTCCCAAAAAATGCCCTATCTCTTATACTATACGGAACAATTAATTCCATATCTCCAGTATCTGCATTTTGAGAGAAATAATAGTTTTCTCCTGCAAGATAATCATGATCTATATTCCAAACAAATCTTTGTAAATCTCTATTTAATATTAAACTTTGAGAGATTGGGAATTCTTGATGAATAACTATGATATCTGCTGTTGGATCAGAAAAATCAACGGCAATAAATCCTTTTATCATATTTTTCTCGGATGAAGCAATTATTCCATCAAAAATGACTGCTCCAATCCAATATGTTCTACCATTGTATTTGCCAAGATGGATATCCCAAACTGCATAATTTGATCCAAACGTATTGCTTTTATCCATAATCGCACTTGCAAGCCAATAATCAACTATTCTCAATTCACTACCATTCACAGGAGTATAGAAAGGTAATCCTGAATCATATGTCAATTCCTGTTCAAAATATTTAGCGTTATCAATCCTTATAGTAAAAATATTACTGAAGAACAGCATAATAATCATAAATACTGCTAAGACGGTGAATAAAGTACGAACTGTATCAATTGAATTCGCATGTTTAGATCTATATCTAATTGGCATACGGCTGAATATTAATAGATACAAAACTAATCCCATCCATAAAAGTCCAACATTGGTTAATACAAAAATCCATGCAATAACTCTGAGTATTATTATTAAGAATAGTAATAGTATGGTAATTTTTACTATTCTTTTTAGTTCGATCTCATTATCTCCTAGTTTGATAGATTTCATTTTTTCGTTCTTGTCCTCACTCTCATTATCTTTTTGAGTCTTTGATCTACCACGATACCTTCTAGAACTACTCATTACATCCAAATTTACCAATAAATATATAATCAATCCTCTTTATGTGAATATAATTGTCATATTTTTAGAAATAACTAATTTATCAACTAATAAATGGTAATAAGTTTGCTCCTTCTCCTCCTAGTCCTACATAAATTCCATATCCTATCGCCACTATAGCTAGAATAATATTTATTGATTTAATTATGTTTTTCTTATGAAGTTTCAGAACTGATAGATTTAGTATAGAGCCGTAGAATATCATTCCAATAACTACACCTAAAGTAAATATGATTAAACCAATAAATATCAACCAATAATCATTGAATCCGAGTGATATTGTGAAAAGTAACAATAATTCATCATTTGAAGCCAATCCATGGATTATCCCTATCCCAAATAATGCTTTCTTTTCCTTTGATTTAGGAAACATATGTATATGATTAAAGGTGTGAAAATCATGGTCTTGTTTGTCTAAACATTCCGGATGAGAACAAATTTCTTCTACATTTGTTTCATCATGGAGGTGAGCGTGTGAATGTTTCCCTTTTTTAATAATATTGAGTTCCCAAAGTATGGTGAATATACCTATAAGTATAAGCATAATCGCAACTAGTATCTCAAAATTTGCCAATATTGTATCCAAAATGGTTTCTTTGATGGAAAATAAAATGAAAGTAATTATTCCCGCTGTCATCATATGGCCAATTGCCCATGTAAATGATAATTTTGCAAGATCGGA
>JAOUKW010000472.1 GCA_029882335.1 Candidatus Heimdallarchaeota archaeon
AAGTTACATATCTATTAGATAATGTAGGAGAGCATTTCTTAGATGCACTCCTAATGCATGAATTAATCAAAAAAGGATGGAAAATCGATGTTATTGTGAAAGGATCTGAAGTACTCAATGATGTAACAAATAAAGAAATGGAAGAATTCCCATTAGAGATAACTATTCATAAAACGAATAATAATGATGTAGGTCTATTCTTATCAAGAATTTCACCAAAATTATTCAATTTAATACAATCTGCAGAATTATTGATTATTAAAGGGATGGCGATGTTTGAGAGTTTATCACCTGTAACTTTGTCACCACCTACATTATTTTTATTAAAGGCAAAATGTTTACCTGTAGCAAATATTACTGGTGTTGAATTAAATGACTATGTTATCCATTATCAAGAAAATACTTCATGGTTACATTAGCTCATATACTTTCTTGTCACTATCACACCAATTACAATTAAAATGACGGAAACTGCAATCATAATCGCTATTGTAGTGTTAGAGAAAATACGATCCTTAACACTTAAATCATAAATTAAAACAGTGAAAACAAGTGTATAGTTTGAATTATGACCTAATAAATCAATAGCCATGAAATTTAAAACATATGTACCATTTACTATAGTCTCTAAATCCCAATCAATTTCATATTTTGAGGTACCAGCAATTGTGGTTAAACTCTGCGGACTTTGACCATTTGTATACATTAAAACGCTTGAAATTCCAGACCCATCCATTACTTCAAATTCAAAGTGAATAACGGTTCTCTCTATTATTTCAGAATTATTATCAAGTCCACTTGTTTTATGTAGAACCGGATTATCAAAACCTAAACCATATATGTCAATCGTTATACTAATATCCTCTAATATTGAATAAACTATAATTTCAGATTCGTATGATTGTTCATCAGTTGGATTAAAAGTTACATTCAACATTACAGAAGACCTGCCAGATAAGAGAGAATTAACCGGTATAGCATTGAAGGGCGTACTAGGAATACTCCAGTTGAATTGAATGACATCTTCACCTATGTTTTTTATCTCAATTGATTGTGATTCCATATTACCTACTTCAACTTGATTAAAGTTAACTACATGAGTGGTAATAGAAAGTTTACCCAAAGATAGTACTGATAAATATAATAAAGAACCAGGCAAACCAATATACGGATTTAATTCTATCAATCCAGAGCTTATATCTGAAATTGCATAGTTAGGTCCTTCTTCAATAACATTTTCCAACAAGTACTCTTTTACATTACTTAGATATGAAAGTATAAAATTATCATCTAAATAACTTGCAGCATCAAATAAAAATGCATAAATTCCTCCTGTTCCATGGGCCCATGATGTTGATCCTTGCTGAAGAGGAATGTAGGTTAGAAATCGTTCAGGAAATTGATATAATCGATCAATAACTGTACTACGAGACTGATATAAAGCATAAACTACTTCATCAAGTGTATAATTTAATGCCTCTGAATTTTCTAATTCTGCAATTCTTAATAAAAATTCACCAACACCGGCGATACCATTAGTTTTGCCAATTTCATATGTTTCATCAATTATCTCGGTATCATTGATCCAAGATTTAATTGACCTAGGTGTATCAATTGAGGTACCATTTAACCATTGAACTATTGACATAGCATCATTATAAAGTGTCACATTACTATTATAATTAAATAAGTCTATGAAAAAATTACCTATTCCACTAACACCAGTTGCCATACTTGTGGCTTGAATTAATGGATCTTCAGACGTCATAGAAATACTCAATTCATTTCCATTTCTTATAGCATTGGAATAAATAAATTGAAGAGAACTGTTAATCATTTCATCTAGGTAATCCTCAGTAGTATCTGCATAGTTTTGATACATTAAAGCAGCTTGTGCAATACCAGTTGTCCCTAATGCGAATCCAGTAAAGGTCGCATTGAATTCATTTGTAAGATAATTAAAATCTAGTGTAGGATACCAAGACCAATTTAAAGAGAAATAAGGTATTTGTGAGAGAAAATGCAAGCCACCTGTAAAATTAGCTCGATTATAAATAGATGTTAATGTTTGATTCGCAATATTTTGATATGCAGTTATTCCCGAAATATGATATAGTTTGGTAAAAAAAGCAGCAATCCCAGCCAATCCAAAATCCCAGCCGAGATCTATTTCAGCAGTTGTATTATGAATTGACCAAATAGCCTCATTTGTGGTAATAGTACCCTGATCAATTAATGTATCACCAATCTCCATAGCTATTGATACCAGTTGTTGTTGAACATCCGTAGTTATCCATGATACTGATTTTTGAGAGACATCTAGTAATTGATTACCTAGACCTGCAAGTCCACCAGAAATACCATGAAAGTAATAAGGATCATCATAACTATATCCATTAAATTTCCAGCTACCACTTGAATTTTTTCGATTGATCAAAATATCTAGACTGCTTAAAAACACATCTTCTGAATTATAATGATTGTTTACATGTGATTGATTTAGAGAATTTTCAGAGTTGAATTCAGTCATTTCACCCATTGTTTCTAGGTTAATTCCACTGAATAATAATATCAGGAGCATACAGATCATCTTCAAGGTTCTCAGGATTTCTTCACCAAATTATATACCTCGTGTTTAGTTAAAAATTGATTTATTATAAAATAATCTAACACATTATTAAGAAATTATATAAACCAAATTAAATGTTAATATATATTTTATGGCAATCTTATTGAGAAAGTACTAGAGGCTGTACCAAATGAATCATATGTAGCAGAAACTATCCAATCATAGAAATTATTGCGATCAAAATTATCAAATGTCAATGTTCGTCTAGTATCACCTATTATTAATATTCTAATGACTGAATTCATCAATATATCGCCCCTGTAATTAGAACCAATTGGAATCTGAAGAGTATTATCTAAACTATTAATACTTACTGTAAGATTATTTAATACCAAAATATTATCAAGGTATACATATATATTCCCCCTAGGTGTATAATCAGAGAAGGTAAATTGATCGGGCATGTCTAG
>JAOUKW010000642.1 GCA_029882335.1 Candidatus Heimdallarchaeota archaeon
TATGATATTTCTGGAAATAGAATCACTCATACAGTAACTTTGCGAGTTAAAGATCCCACAACAGTTGACACATTTCTTCCAGAATTTAATATCATTAATCAGGTTTACGAAGGAGAATATGAGTCAATTTCCGGTATTTGGTACATGATAAATGGTAATGAGGTTCCCGGTGGTATCGTAACTGCAGAACTGCATGATTTCTCAAATCGTTTAATTAGTTTACATCGATTTTTCATTGCAGATAATGGTAGTTATGATTTTATACTTAATTACACTGAAATTCCTTTTGGTAATTATCGTTGGTTAATTTCTTTTGAACAAACAGGATACCAATCACATATAATTGTTAAAAATGTTGAAGTATTACCACATGTGTATAGGATAAACTTGGAAGCATTGAATTCACTAGTACAAGGATCTGATTATCTTATCAGTGCAATAGTAGAATACGATCAAGTTGAAGTTGTTAATAATAACACACTTGGCTTGAATGAATATTATCCCCAGTACGGCTCTGCTGCAGGAGTGGATGTCATATTTACAATTTCCTTTATTGATATTAATGGTGATGAACGAGCTGCAATTTATGTTGCTACCACAACATCCGATGGTGTTGCGACAATTGTAATACCTGGTGAGATCACCCGTTCAATTGCACAGGTAAATTCCATTTCCGCGAGTATCGAAGATAATCCATTTAATTCTGCAACAACAACGGTTTTATCTTCAGATTCATTACCAATTGTTCTTGAACCTGAAAAAAGTATTGTTGAAAAAGTGGTTACTTTTATTATTGAATATATCTTTTATCTATTGTTAATCATAATAATCTCTATTGGAATAATCTTTTTAATTCTTCAATTACGTAAACAGAGATCAATAGAAATGATTGAACTAAATAATGACATAAAATTAGCACAAAGAGAATTAGAATCATTACTTTCAATCAAAGCATTGGTTATTCAAACATCAACTAAATTAACAATCTATGAAGAACAATTTTCAGGTATGGGTGTTAACTCCTCGATTATTGGTGGAATGGTAAGTGCATTTAGTTCATTTTTGAATGAAATAGGAAATGATGAAATGTTTGGTTTTGAAGTTATGGAAAGAGAAGGTGTATCAATAACTTCTCACTATGGTAAAATATCAAACTTTATTTTAATTTCTGAAGATAAATTACCTCTTATTATCCTTGATCAAATTAGTAATGCACAAAAATTAATTGAGAAAGAATTTAAGAGTAATCTTACAAATACTAGAAGAGGTGTTAAGAAATTAAGGAAAAGTCAAGTCAGACCTCTTTTAGAAAGGGCTGGGTTGAAACTTTCATTAATAAGTGAATTTTACTATCGAGAATCCAATATTCGAAATCTAATGAAGGCAAAATCAATTAGTAGGTTAATGAAACAAAATATACGATCTTTAACTGAGTTAAATAATCGGATCAAAGGAACAGAAACTAAATTAAATTATGAAAACATTAATAGACATTTCAGAAATCAAGATATGTCTCAAAAAATGAGTTCTCAAGCAATT
>JAOUKW010000120.1 GCA_029882335.1 Candidatus Heimdallarchaeota archaeon
TATCGATTTAAAATAATTCAACCCTACCCCTTAGAAGAAGATGAATCTGATCATGAATTAATTATAGAATAAAAATAAATAAAATGATAAATAAATTTTAATTTTATTTGGATAATAACTTAGAATTTTCATTTAATTTATTAAATTTTCTTGAGTTGGGAGTAAGGTTTAATTGCAAAAATGTATATTTTAGCATGAGAGAGGTTTTAATAATTGAATTCTAAAGATAATGAAAAGGAAGAGGAGTATAAACCAACATGGATGGAACTTGACAACAAATATGTACCTAAAAAACAAGAAAAAAAAGCTTCATCCCTCGATGAATTGCGTGCTAAGGAGAAAATAGACTATGTACCATCATGGATGAAAGTCGAAGAAACCTCTGATGAAAAAGATCAACCTAATGCACAATCAATAATTTCATCTAAGAATCAAAAACCAAAAGAAGATTTAATTGATAAGTTAGTTCCCTCACAAGTTCCTAAATCTACTCAAACAACTTACAACGAACAACCAGTGGAAATTGAAAATGAGGAGGATAAAGATGTTCTTTCAATAAAATTAACCCTTTTAGGAGATGCCGCAGTTGGAAAAACATCAATACGTAAACAATATATGGGAAGTGGTCTAGGAGATCAATTTCTATACACTATTGGTGTAGATATGAATCAAAAGAAAATAGATCTGGGTAATACAATAATCGAAGCACAAATTTGGGATATTGCGGGTCAAGATAGTTTGGAAGATATCACTTCCCAATTTCTTTCTGGAACTCAAGGTGCTATCATTGTGTTTGATTTGACTAGAATGGTGACTTTTGACAACATTACGAATTGGTTAGAAAGATTACATGCAGAAAACGAAGATGCAGAAAATAATATTCCCTTTGTTTTGATTGGAAATAAAGCAGACCTTGTACATCTTCGAAAAGTAACAACAGAGGATGTAAATAACTATTTAGAATTTTTAAATCGACATAAGCAATATTCTATTACTGAGGTACTATATCTTGAAGTTAGTGCAAAAACAGGAAAAAATATCAATGATATTTTTCATCAATTAGGAAGTAACCTTTTAGAAAATTTCGAGCTTCAAGATCAATTAATAGATGATGAATAATTTTTTAATTGATTCTGTAATTAATACAATAAAATTGTTTTATTACTGTTATATAGAAAGAATAGTTATTAATGGGTATTAATCCCATTTGGTTGTAGAATATATGTCGATGAAAGTAATCCCCAAAATTACTTGTGAGAATTTATCCAAAATGTATGGTAACCAGTATGGTATTAGAGAAGTAGATCTAGATTTAGAATTTAACGGTTTAGGATTATTAGGACCTAATGGTTCTGGGAAGACTACATTTATCAAGTCTTTATTGGGTTTAATAAAGCCCAGTGTTGGTACCATTCATCTAAATATACCTTTCGAAGAATTAAGAGTTGTTACCGACCAACCTAATTTACCTGGTGATCTATCCATTGATGAATGGGTACGAACAATTGAAAAAATACATGGTGGATTATTACGAAACATCGATATACAAACTGATTTGGGTTTGGAAGGCCATTGGAAAATAAAAAACCTATCTGCAGGTCAGAAAAGAAAAGCTGCATTATTACCTGCATTTTATGGGAATCCTGAATTAATAATATTAGATGAACCAACAAATTTTCTTGATATTTCATCCAAAAAATACATAATGAAATTGTTAAAAGAACATATTGATTATACTGGCTCTAATATAATAATCGCCTCTCATAATATTGATGAAATACGTACATTTGCTAAAAAAGTACTAATTTTAAAAGAAGGTCAAGTTATGGATATAGTTTCAATTGATAAAGATAGACCTGAACTATATGCGATTCAGGTTAATAAGGTCGATGATTTTTCAAATGAATTAACACAAGCAAATGTGCATCACTATATTGAAATGACCGTTAGAGGTAGAATAATAAAAGTTGAACCTACTGAAGATTTATGGAAGGTAATTTCTAAGTTTATACATGAGGATGATGGTGTCATAAATTCATTCTCTGCAATTGATAAATTGGAATATGCAGTTGAGGAGTTAACAAAATGAGTATTAAAGATAGTATTGCAAGAAATTATATATTCTTTCGACATCCTTCTCACTTAATTTTAGTATTACTCCCAACTTTTACAGGATTAGTTCAATATTTCTTTTTTAATTCTGGGAAGGAAGTAATTATAAATCCTAAAGATGAAATTTATTCTAGTCAATATCAAATGATAAATGAATATTTGTTATTTACTGATATAGTTATTGTTCTCTTATTGTCTTTGTTTGTTGTCTATCGTTGGACTATCATTAAAAAAGATGGAAGCTATGGTTTTTGGTTAACTCAGGGAATAAAAAGAGAACGTATATTTCTTATTACTGTATGGTCATTCTTTTTAGATTTTTATATTGTAAAAATTTTGGGTTTTATTATTGTTTTTACAATTGGAGGTCTTTATTTACCAGCTTCTCAATTATTCTTGTTATTAACACTATCAGCACTAAATTTATTGATTCTAATTTTTGTCTCATTTTTGGTGAGTAATCAAATAGGTAACCCTGAATTTGGTTCGTTGGTATTAATTGTTTTATTTGGAGTTAATATCACATTTAATACTAATAGACAAAACTCATGGTTTCTAATTTTCAATGGTCAATATCTTTATAATGAAGAATCTGGATTTTTTGCTCTGATAATTTTGGTAATTTCAAATCTTTTGCTATTTTTTGTTAATAGGTATATCCAATTTAAGGAAGATATTGAATTATAGAGGTATTACGATGATTAGATTTACTACTTTAAGCACAATTTTTCTTCTAACTAGTATTTGTTTACTCTTTCCATTAATGGAAAATCCTGAAACTTATAATATTATCCCTAAGAAACAAATTACCATTATTAAAAATGTAAAGACTCCTGAAATTGAAATTTCATCAGATTTGGATAAAGTCGTTCATATGAATATTTCCTACTATAATCCAAGTGTAAATGAAACAGTACCTGTAATTACTGATTTTGAGTTGTTAAATGATTATACATTATCCATAAAGGAAAATGGTTATGGTTTTTATATTTTTAAATTTTTATCAGAAGGACTAGGTAAAATAACTATTTCTGGCAAAGGCATCGATACAAATAGTCTTTTAGTAATTGTAATCTTTTTTATCATCCGTACTATTGTATTTATTAATAATCGATATTTTAGCTCATCTGATTGAAAATAGTTTATATTTGAATTTCATTTTAATTATCAGAATTATCAACTGTATTTTCAGATGATTCATTATCAATCTTATCAGTAGATGCATCTGAATTTGTTGATAGTTCATTATTGGGTGAAGATGTTTTTGTTACTTTCTTCCAATAATAATATCCACTAAAGCCAAATGAACCAATTAATACTAAACCAATTATTAATCCAGTAGACGATCCGTCTCCTTTGATTATAGAAATAAATACTATGTCTGAATTAAAATAACCATCTAAATCTTTTACTGTTAGTGTTAAATTATAAAATCCAATTTTTAATTCAGAAATGTCTATAGTTATTGGTACACCCGACTGCCATGAACTAGAGTCAATTAGTGTACCATTTAAGAATATCTCATATGTATCAGGATCTGATACTTCAACAATCCATGAAACTTTATTGTCTTCACCTTCAATAAACGTCAAATCTGCTATATTTTGAATTCTAGGTTTATCAAATACATATAAAATAAAACTATCAGATACAGAATTTCCACTTGAATCAAAAAAATAAATTGTGAGATTATGGTTTCCTAATGCTATTTCATCAATATTTATCCTTAAATTAGTTCCATTCGTCCAATCATTAGTTTTCCATAATTCTCCGTCTAGATATAATTCATAAATATCTGGATTTAGGTCAATTACATTCCAAACAGCGATATTCCCTGATGTACCAAATTCATATTCTGTGTTTTCTTGAGATAATTGTAATATAGGATTCGTTGTATCTACAACTCTTATTATTAGTTCATCAACTATATAATTACCACTTCCATCAGTAATAATAATCGTAATATTCCATAGTCCAATATCTAAATCATCAAAATTAATAAAAAATTCTATATTCGATGTCCAAGAACCAGAATCTATTTGTGTATTGTTGGCCAGTACTACATAATTGGCAGCATCTAAATCAGTAGCTCTCCATGCATATGAATGGCCAGTTGAACCAGATTCAAATACTGCATCCGTTGGTGTAATTATTAATTCAGGAATAGTAGTATCTACAATATGTATGAACACTGTGTCCGCCTTTAAGTTACCTGAAGCATCTGAAAAAACAATAGTAATATTCTGAATACCTAATTCAAAGTATCCAAAACTAAATTCTACTAATGTATTATTTGTCCACGTTGAGGTTACATTTAGTAAATCATTCACATATATTTCGTAAGTATTTGATGATGCTTTATCTATTGCTAACCATGAAATTGAATTAACTAAACTTCCTAATTCAATATCAATTGTACCATTCGTTTGTAAGATAACGGGGGGTGAGAGGTCTGTCACTTCGATGTCAACGGTATGATTTGCCGAATTTCCTTGATTATCGGTAAATATTATGGTAAAATTATGAAAACCAACTGAATTTGTAATTGTATCAATATTAACTTCAATTGCATTCCAATCATTCCAATCACCCGATGTAAACCCTGAATTATTCTTTAAAACGACATAACTCTGAGGATCAAAGTCACTTGCATTCCATTTTAAAATATTACCCGATGATAGAAAATCAATTGACTTATCTAGTGGTGCTACCCGAATAAAGGGATTTGGTTGATTGATAAATACTGGGTTTTTTAATGGTAATGGATCTACAGCCCGTAAAAATGCAATGGGTGTATCTAAAAATCCATTGAGATCTATATCTGTACTTACATGATCGCTCCAATAATTTTGAGATACTTTTAGGTCTGACGTTCCTGCGAATATTTTTTCAATACTTCCAACATCATAAAAGTCATTCCACCTTATAATCGTATTAATTGTGATTGTTTCAAAGTACATAGCGTATAGTCCACCAGTAAAGGTGTTATATTGAATTATACTACCGTTTGAGTTACTAAAATATAACGAACTGGTATTAGTAGTCGATAAAGAAAAATTATTGAAGGTAATAGTATTGAAATTTGATTGACCAATATTTACACCATGATAATTATAGACAAATTGATTATTTGTTATATTATTATTTGATATAATTGCATTATCACTATTTATTCCAATAAAATTTGAAGTGAAGTTGTTGTTTTGAAATATTGCTTTTTCTAATCTATTTTCCGCAAATATAGTTCTAGAATTCATTTCAAACACATTCGCTTCTATCATAAATTGCGTGATATTATTGGCAACAATTGCTTTTGAATTATTATGGAAATAATTATTTTGAATTGTTATATTATTTCCATTTAAAATATCAACACCAATATAATTAATAACACCCGTACCAGAAAAAAACAATGAGTTATTACCCAAAAATGAATTATTTTGTATTGTTATGTTATTTGTATTGTCTAGCACAAGGGCTGTATTGACTGAATTTTTAAATACACTATTAGTTACTAATACATTTGATACATTTGTTAAATACAATCCATAATTTGTATCATTAAAAGTAGTATTGTTAAATTTAATAAAGGAAGTAGTATTTGTAATTGACATTTTAGTGCCATTACCAAAATAGTCGAGATTTTCTATAACATATGGATTTAGTGCAGACCCGTCTCCTGGCCATCCTTGAAACGTTGCATTTGCAGCTAATGCAGCATTACCAATAATAGTTAAATTACTATGACTAGTGAAAAGTTGAATATTTTTATTGTTTTCATTTAATTTCCTATTATCATTTGAAATGGTATAGACTTGTGTTTGAGAATTATTTATTATTTGAAATCCTATAACAAGTACAGATAATAAAATCCAAAAAAAGAATAGTTTTAATGATTGATTAAAACGGATAAATCCCATGTAATCCCCTCAGGTCGCAACTATTATTAAAAATTGGTTATTATTTTGTATTTTATACTTAAAAATGAGAATTAGTTATAATTTTCTAATATGATTCTTTGACATAATTCTAAAACAAAAAAAATTGGATATTTTGGTATTTTTCTTTTTTTGGTTCATCATACAATCTAACAATCTACAAAAAGTATATAACCTAATAAAGGAAACTTTCATTTAGGAATTGAATTTTTCATGGTTTTTGAAGACAGATCAAATGAAGAATTAGTACTGATGCTGACTCGTTATAAAAAATATTTTCTTTGGTTTATAATACCGGGGGCTATTATATCAAGTCAAAGTCCAATAGGTGCACCATTCGTTCTTGTTGGTATGATATTTTTGATACTACTTATACTGGTTAAATACGAAATTGATGAAAGACTTATGCAGAGTATACACAGTCAAAGTTAATTAATACTTCATAATAGTGATAAAAATAATGAAGATCAGCATGTCGCGGGAATTTCATCCCAATCGATGATTGGTCTTCCTGGGGTTTTTACATCATCTCTTCAATTTAATATTATATTCCTGCTTTAATTTAGTTTTGATTAAATTCGTGTCCATTATTCTTCTTCTTCACCGAATATATTCATTATTATATTTTGTTCTTCTGTTTTTTTAGTTATTCCTTTGATAGTTCCAGACACTCTTCTAATTACCGGAATATATGTATTGTCCCCGATTAGTTGAACTACAGCTTCTATCTGATTTCGATGAAGATGAGTTACTCTAATAATGAAATTATTAGAAGTAAGTTGTAACACATGTAGTGCAGACTTTGCAAGAGCAATTTCTCCAAAAACTAAACTATATTTTTTTCTAAGAGTTTGAATTAGTAATTTTAAAGATAATTCATTACCATAGATTTCTAACTTCAGATATCTGTATCTATGTAACTTTACTACCACTAGATTATTTCAACTCCTTCAAATGGGATAACACCTGCTAATTTTTTATTATTTAATTCTATTCTCTTTAGAAAATGAATGTTATTTATCTTATTACTAGCTACACCACATATTTCAGCTAAAGCACGAATTCCTTTTTGGGATCTCAATTCAACTTCTGTTTTAGGAAAATGGGAAATAACGTAATTCACCTTCGATTTATTAAATAGTTCTACTATTCTGAGGATCTGTTTTAAATTTTTTGAAATTTGATTACTATATAAACCTTCTAAATTAATTTCTGCTAATTTATTATTTTCCTCCATTCTATTACAGAATTTCTTATTGAAAAATTTAATTTGTGAATTTTCATTTATATGAAATGCATCAACTCTTGTGTCTACCACTAATCGAGATAGCAAATCTGCTGAATTTGCAATAACTGAAATATATTGATAATTAAATCTGATTTGGTTTAATTTACTTTTAAAATTCTTATTATTTATATCATAACCTTCCTTTAGTGTATGTCGTGAAATTAAAGTTAAGTTTGACATATTTTCAATTTCTTTTAATTGGGAGATAGATTTTTCTACAGCTATGTGTTTTATCCCTAAAAAACTAGTTATTTGTGAAATTAATTCTCTATCCTGAATATCTCCCATATAACCTATTTCCATATTATATATCTCCAGTCTGAATCAGATTGTGTTTTAATAAGAGTGTAGTAACATTTTCGAGAGTATTTTCCTCCTGTGTATATGCAGAATAACTAATTACAACTTTAATTACATCACTACCTTCTGTAATTCTTATGATCTTATCTACTGCTTTGAATTTATCTAATCTAATATGAATTACTCTTTCATCAAGATCTAATTTCTTTTCAAGATATCTAAATAAATAGGATTTACTTTTATCATCTAAATTTGTTGACAACCAATTTAATCCTTCTTGAATTTCATTAACTTTAGAAAGTGTAAGAGTTAGTAAAACCATTTTATCATTAAATTGAGAATATAATAATTGACGAGTAATATCAATAGTTAGATCCTGAGGTACACATGAACGAAGACCTTGAATGACTAACTCTTCATCTTCGGTAACATAATTTATTACGGTAAAAGTAATCCTTATAATCTCAACCATTCTAAATTGTAAATTCAGATTTATTTAAATTAATCTATCTATAATTTACTAATATATAGAGTATACCTAAATTATAATTTGATGGAATCTAATTATTGTGTGTAAAATTATCTAAAAGTCAATTAAAATTACTATATTCTGATTGTAAGAAAATAAAAATAATTGATTACAATTACAATACCTTTGAAAACATGTCAATATTATTATATTATAAATTTGATTAAACTTTGAGAATTTTGGAAACTTCTGATATTGGTCATGAAAGTGATAATATTAAATCTCGCATCAAAGTTTATGAAGAAGATATCATCTATTATACTGAATTTGAAAACCCTGATAATTCTATTCGAAATGAAGTTTTCGATGAATTAGAACGGGTAATACCTGACAGACCATATTTTATAATATTCGACTCTCGAGAAATGAAAACACGTGAAAATGCTCGAGAAAGGGAATTATTAGTAAAAAGATTGAACGATCTACCTCAAAGTGTTTGTCTATTTTATTTGTTCAATGAGAAATCATATTTTGATAAAACATTAAAATTTATATTAAAAAGAACAAAACATCTCAGTTATTGGATAACAAAAACTCCAGAAGAAGCATTTGATAACATAAAATCAATTAAAGATAATGTTGAAAATTATTTTTATATGACTAAATAGTCTGTAAATTTTAAATTGAGGTTAGAAATATTCATCTGAAAATGACTAATTTAGAAACATATCTGAGATCGCAATCGTTAGTTTTAATTTATTTAGATTCAATGGAGATATAGATGGGCTTATGACCGGTTGTGAGGCCTATGGTGAGTTAAATGAGTAACTTATATAAAAACGTACAATTATTTTGGAGAGAACGAAATTCTCCTGAATTTAAAGAAATACAAAAACCACGATTGATGCAATGGCGAAGAGAACCAACTTCATTGAGAATTCGAAGACCTACTCGAATAGATCGTGCAAGATCACTTGGATACAAGGCAAAACCTGGTTATGTGATTATCCGAACAAAAGTAAGACGTGGTTCTAGAAGAATGAGTAGACCTAATAGAGGTAGAACTGGTAAAAACATGGCTACGTCTGATATTACTTCAGGTAGAAATCTAAGAAATATTGCAGAAACAAGAACTTCCAGAAGATATACTAATCTAGAGGTATTAGGATCATATTGGGTTGGTCAAGATGGACGTTCTAAATGGTTTGAAGTAATTTTAGTTGATCCACAACATCCAAGTATAACCAACGATCATAGAGTTTCTTATATCAGCCTTAAAGAAAATAGAAGAAGAGTATTTAGAGGATTAACTTCTTCTGGTAAGAAACAACGTGGTCTTAGAAACAAGGGAATTGGTGCAGAAAAATCAAGACCCAGTCGAAATAGACATGGTAATAGAAATAAATAAAGTAGTTAACTACACTACACTAAATTTATATTATCATAATTCTATTTTTATTTCTAATTTTTATATTAAAATCAAATCATATTATCTAAGTAATTAAACCTAATAAAATAATCATAATTGGTGAAAACAGAAGAGTAAGAGTTCCAATCCATTTTGTTTGTTGAGGTATGTTAAAAGTAATCGCTAATTGTCCCAAATTAAATACATATTTATCTGATAAATCCATTTTTGAACCATTCCAGTTAGATAGTTTTTCTCTATTTTTTATTTCAAAATCGCTATGCATTTTAGTCATTACATTCCTTAATGAAGGTCTATCATAATCTACTAAGGCAATAATTTTAGTGAAAACTCCATCAATTATTAGTATTTCTCTTTCTCCTCTTTTGATGCTTTTGATATCTGATTCATCTTTGGTTAATTCTTTGCTAACCGAGCTAATGGCAGTAAAAAATCCAGATATTAAAACTTCATCTGATTGGAACAACTCCAGATGTGAAGCAACAGGTCTACCATCGTGTGCAACTAACAATGTATCATAAACTTCATTTGGTTCATAAGTTAAAACTATAATCGCTGTTGAGATAATTATTATAAAAATTAAAGCAGAAACAAATGGAATAATTACTTGATACTTGGTAATGTCAAATAAAAGTAATTCCAAAATGCCTGGGATTATAAATGAGAGCAAAATAAAAATAAAACTATAAACAAATGCCCTAATGAATGGAATATCTATTTCTTTCAACTCTTTAAAACCAGAAGCAATAGTCGAAAATGCCTGTTTTCTTTTAATATACCAAAATGAAAGAGTAAGGATAGTACCAAAATAAGGAAGTAACATTAATGGTGTATAACCATCAAAAAACGTAGAGTTAAAAGATCTAAATATTGTCTGTACAACATTGAAAATGAATGTAATTGTGAATGGAATAATTACAGACTTTGTTTGAGAAAATGCACTAAATG
>JAOUKW010000086.1 GCA_029882335.1 Candidatus Heimdallarchaeota archaeon
TAAGAAATAACTAGACAGGTAATGATCTGGGTAAAACAGGATCATCAGCCACTACTTCTATATTGCCTGCTTTGCCTTTGGATATTTGTTTTATATCACCAAATACCTTACACCAACCATCAGTGACCTTTAGTACCTGACCAATACGAAATTCATCAGCTGCATTGACACCCCAAAGAGTTAATGCAATAGTACCTGTTTCATCAATTAAAAGTAGTTGCCAGAGGTACGATCGTCTACCCTTGATCTTGATTATTTGAGGACCTTGTTTTGACAATAATCTTGCTTTGATTTCATCAAATGTAGATTCTGGTTGCAATTCATTGATTTTCAACTTATTTTCCTAGTTTCATCAACTATCACAATTATAAGAAGATATTTGCCAATACATGATTATAAGTGATGTTATACTAAGTTTTCCAGCGATTCTCCTCTAATGTAATGAAATTTCTACATGCAAGTATGACATCGGATGCCAATTTCTGACTTATCCCTATTGTTGATGATACAGTCTCAGAACTCTCTTTAGCAAGTGTTGCCACTGTTTTATATTTCATTAATAATTGATTCTTTCTCTTAGGTCCAATCCCTTCGATTTTATCAAGTATGGATTCCATTCCAACTTTCTGTCGCAACTGCTTCTGATATGAAACTGCAAATCTATGAGCTTCATCTCTACAAGCACGTAACAATAATATTCCAGGTCGACTATTATCTAAGTTCAATGGAGTCATCCGGTTAGCAAAATATATTTCCTCTTCTCTTTTTGCCAAACCAATATGTGGAATATCAAGATGCAATTTATCAAGTGAAATACCAGCTCTTTTTAGTTGCTCTCTTCCTCCATCAATCACAATCAAGTCGGGTATTGGTAATCCACGTGAATCCACCCCATTTTTTACTTTGTGATATCGTCGATATACGATTTCCTCCATGCTTGCAAAATCATCCTGTTGCATCACAGTATTGACTTTAAAACGGGTGTATCCTTTCTTCAAGGGTTTACCATTTACAAAACGAATACATGATCCTACATTATTTGTTCCCATCAAAGTTGATACATCAAAAGTATCAATAATCAGTGGTGGAATATCTAAATCAAGTAAAGTTTGCAGATCTGCAACTCGATCTGATGGTAATTCTCGGTTTTTTCTAGCCAATAATCTTCTTTGTAGGTTTCGTCTAGCATGGTTTCGTGTCATCTCAATTAATTGATTATCTAAATCAGATAATTCACGATCAATTGGGATTTGTAACTCCCGTAAATTAGCAATTACCTTTTCTCTCTCTGTGGTTCCAACAATGATTCTTATCATTTCCGTATTTTTTTTATTGAGATTTAACATACTGATAATGAAGGTATTGACTAAATCGATAAAATTATCATTCAAATCAGATATAGCAACAATTTGAGAATCCCTGCGTACAATCCTGTTATCTACAACTTTTTGTAGAGTCAGACAGATTTCATGCTTTGTTCTTTCATCTATAATAATATAGCAATCATCTATCCCATCAAGGAAGACATTCTGTTTCTCCATAGTTCGATTAATTGATTTTATTGTATCTCTGTATTTTGCCGCAACTTCATACTGAAGTAATTTTGCTGCCTCTTTCATTTGTAATTCAAGATCCTTTACAATCTCAGGTAGCTTACCCTCGATGAATCGAATTACCTGTTGTATATCTTCTCTGTAACTTTGTTCAGAAACTTCTACTTCACAAGGTCTATGACATAATCTAGTTCGACGCCGAATACAAGTTTTTGCCCATCCATTTGCATCTCCTAGATGGATCTCCTTTTTACAATCTGCAACAGGAAATAATTTGTATATATATCGCAAGGATCGTTTAACAGCACCAACATCAGAAAATGGACCTAGATAAATTGAATCAGGATTAGTTTTCTCTCGCGTCATACCTATTCGTGGAAAACGCTCTCCAGCAGTAATTTCCATATAGGGATAGGTTTTGCCATCTTTCCATTTTTCATTCAATACTGGTTGATATTCCTGGATCATATTGTATTCTAGCAGAATTGCCTCATTTTCCGTGCTTACTTGATGAACTACTATTTTTACTCCTTTCTCACGGATCATTCGGGATTTTGAGAAGTCAGTAGATTTGGCAAAATGAGATCTAACACGGTTTGACAGATCTTTTGCTCTTCCAACATAAATCAATTTATCCTCAATATCAAATATTTGATATACTCCTGGTTTATGAGGAAGAACCTTAAGTTGTTTATCGATCAAACTCAGCCTTTCTTCATCATCCATAATAATCCCTATATCTGATATTTATTCTACCTATTTCAATTCTTAGGAATTAGTATATCTTTAAGAAATGTACCAGTGTAACTCTGTTGTACCTTCACAATATCCTCAGGTGTACCTGTTGCTATAACTTCACCACCATTTTCACCACCATCAGGACCCAAATCGATGATATAATCTGCATTCTTAATTACATCCAAATTATGTTCTATGATTAAGATGGTATTTCCCTTATCAACTAGTGTATGTAGTACTTCAAGAAGTTTGTTTACATCATGTTGATGCAATCCTGTTGTTGGTTCATCTAATAATAGTAGAGTTTGACCAGTAACTCGTTTAGATAATTCTCTTGATAACTTAATTCTTTGTGCTTCACCACCAGAGAGTGTAACTGAAGATTGACCTAGTTGTATGTAACCACATCCAACTGCAACCAAAGTATCCAGCACTCTTTTTATCTGAGGTATGTTCTTGAAAAATACCGCTGCTTCATCTACAGTCATCTGTAAAATGTCTGCAATATTCTTATGTTTATATTCCACTTCTAATGTATCTTTGTTATATCTCTTACCCTTACATACCTCACATTCAACATAAACATCACCTAGAAAACTCATTTCAATCTTATTGTATCCATTACCAGAACAGGATTCACATCGACCACCTTTGACGTTGAAGGAAAAACGACCTTTATTAAAACCACGTAGTTTTGCAGTTGGTAATGACGCCATTAGATCTCTTATTTGATCGAATAATTTGGTATAGGTAGCTGGGTTACTACGTGGAGTTCTACCAATTGGACTTTGATCGATCATAATCACTTTATCCAATAAATCCAAACCATTAATTGATTTGTATTTACCAGGTTTATCATTGGCTTTATGAAATTCCTTGGCCAGTATCTTCCAAAGCACTCCATCAACTAAACTTGATTTTCCAGATCCAGATACACCAGATACCACAGATAATGTACCTAAAGGAATTTTAATACTGACATTTTTCAGATTATTATGATTAACTCCATTTAATTTAATCCACTTACCATTACTTTTCCTTCTTTGTTTAGGTATTTCAATTCTTAACTCACCCCTCATGTATTTTCCAGTTATTGATTTTTTACTTGTCGCAACTTCCTCAGGAGTCCCCTGAATTACGATTTCACCACCGTTTCTACCAGCACCAGGACCAATATCCAGAATATAATCGGCCGAACTTATGGTTTCTTCATCATGCTCAATTACTAATACAGTATTTCCTAAATCACGTAACTCATGAAAGGTACGTAATAATCTTTGATTGTCTCTCTGATGTAAACCAATACTAGGTTCATCAAGGACATATAATACTCCGACTAATTTTGATCCAATTTGTGTGGCTAATCGAATACGTTGAGCTTCTCCTCCAGATAAAGTCGCTGATTTTCTATCAAGGGTTAAATACTCTAATCCAACATCTGCCATGAATTTTAAACGAGATTTTACCTCAAGTAGCACCTGTGCTGCAATAAATCTTTCTCTATCAGATAGATTTAGTGTGTCAAAAAATATAACCGCATCAGCAACACTCAGTTTTGTTATGTCAATTATATTTTTTCCCGCAATTAAAACACCAAGAGAGCTGGCTCTTAGTTTATTACCACTACAACTGGAACAATCAAATTCAGACATGAATTGTTCATAATATGACCGAGCGTTAGTAGATGATGTATTCTTATGTCTCCTCTTAATAACATTCAGTAATCCCTCTGTTTTTCTACTGGATTCATAACTCCATGAACGATCATCTTTTGTATCTTCAAATTTAAAATTTATTATCTCATCAGAACCATACATTATTGATTTATATACTTTCTTAGACCATTTATCTATGGGTGTATCTAGATCATACCCGTAATGTTCAAGTATTATGGAAAGACGTTTTTTACTCCATGTATCAGTACTACTCTGACTATATAGCGAAAGTCCTCCATCATTTACACTTAGATGTTTATCCACTACAACTAAATCAGGGTCCACTTCCATGACAAATCCCAATCCAGTACAGCTCTCACATGCACCAATTGGACTGTTAAATGAAAACATACGTGGATTTAGCTTACCGATGGATATTCCACACTCGATACATCCTGCATGTTCATGAAACAACAACCTCTCCACACCATCTTCTTTTTGGACATCAATTCTAACCTTTCCCTCTGCTCTCTTAAATGCAGTTTCCACACCTTCTGTCAATCTTCTCTCAATTTTATTCTTGACGCGTAACCGATCTATTATGGCAGAAATATCATGCTGGTAGTATTTATCTAATTTAGGTGTTTCATCATCTAATAAAACTTCTTCTCCATCTACTTCTATTCGATTATATCCCTCTTTTTTCAACTCTGCAAATAATTTTGCGAATGTTCCTTTTTCCTTGATAACAATTGGTGCTACAATGCTGAATCTAGTACCCTCTTCAAACATCATTATTTTCTCTGCAATTTGTTGAGGAGATAATCCAGCGATTTCCTTACCACAATTAGGACAATGTGGAATTCCAATAGACGAATAGAGAATACGTAAATAATCCAAAATTTCAGTTACTGTTCCAACTGTAGATCTAGGATTAGAAGAACCTGTCTTTTGTTCAATACTAATAGCAGGAGATAAACCAGTAATGGATTTTACTCTTGGTTTTTCAAGTTGACCTAGAAATTGTCTAGCATAGCTTGAGAGAGATTCCACAAATCTCCTTTGACCTTCTTTAAATAATGTATCAATGGCCAATGAGCTTTTGCCAGAGCCAGATAAACCAGTGAATACCACAAATCTATCCCTTGGTATTCTAGTGGTTACTTTTTTAAGATTATGTTCCTCTGCTTCCTCAATGAATATCCACTTCAATGGATCGTTTACATCAGGGAGTTCTTTTCGATTTCCGATAGTCAAGAAATAGTCTCATCTCTTTACTTTCACTTATCTCCCACTACCATAAAAGCTTATGATACAGATCATTAAAAGTGAAAATCTACATAAAAAGTATCGGATAATAAATTTTAGCTATTTTTCTCAATAACTAATAGCTGTTTTAATTCCTTTATTTTATCCCTGAATTCAGCAGCTAATTCGAATTCCAAATTATCTGCAGCTTCTTCCATTAATACAGTAAGATCAGAAATTAATCCCTCAATCTCTGAAACTCTCATCTCATCTTTAAGTTCAAGATCAGTAATTCCTTTCGTCGATTTCAACGTCTCTAGTACAGAAAATATACCTTTTACAATCGTCTTGGGTGTGATCCCATGTTTTTTGTTGTATCGGGTTTGCTTTTTTCTCCTTCTATTATTTTCAGAAATCGCTTTCTGCATGCTTTCAGTTATTTTATCACCATACAGAATTACTTTACCCTTCACATTCCTTGCTGCTCTACCCATAATTTGGATAAGACTACGAGCATCTCTAAGAAATCCTTCTTTATCCGCATCTAATATTGCTACTAAACTTACCTCAGGTAAATCAAGTCCCTCTCGCAATAAATTAATCCCAACTAAAATATCAATATCACCCATTCTTAATTCCTTCAATATTTGTACTCGATCGAGAGTATCTATTTCAGAATGCATATATCGCGATCTAAATCCAGCTTGACTTAAATAATCAGATAGATCTTCTGCCATTCGTTTAGTTAAAGTAGTTACTAAAACTCTCTCATTAGCAATAATTCGTTCTTCAACCTCATTCATTAAATCATCAATTTGATTTTCTGTTTGCTTTACTTCAATTACAGGGTCTACTAATCCAGTTGGACGAATTATCTGTTCTGCCACTAATTGAGAATTTGATAATTCATAATTACCTGGAGTAGCACTCATAAATAAGGTTCGTGGCATCCGTTTTTCAAATTCTTCCCATCTTAAAGGTCTATTATCATATGCACTTGGTAAACGGAATCCATAGTTTACTAAATTTAGCTTTCGTGAAAAATCACCTCCATACATACCGTGAATTTGTGGTATAGTCTGATGACTCTCATCTAGAATAAGGAGGAAATCATTTGGAAAATAATCTAATAAGGTATATGGCGGATCACCAGGATTCCTACCATCAAAAAATCGGGAATAATTCTCAATACCCGCACAATAGCCAGCTTGTTCCAATTGCTCTAAATCATAATTTGTTCTCTGAACTAACCGCTCTAAAGCAACTAGATTACCTTGATTCTCCAATTCCAATCGCCTTTCAGCTAATTCGGATCGTATTTCCCTCAAAGCAGCTTCTAAGGTATCTGTTTCAGTTAAATATTGGGTAGCAGGATAAATAGTAATCTCAGATTCGGAATAAATACGATTTCCTGTTACAGGATCAAAAATACTGATAGCTTCGATTTCATCACCATAAAATTCAACTCGAATACCTTGCTCTTGATATATTGGCAGCAATTCTACTCTATCCCCTTTTGCTCTGAATGTTTTTGGTTTTAGATCCATTTCATTTCTAGTATATTGAAGATCAACTAATCTCCGTAAGAACCCATCTCGTTCTATTTCTAATCCTTTTTTAAGAAAAATTGTTTTTCCTTGATATATTGAGGGTAAACCGACATTATAAATGCAGGATACTGATGCGACAACGATTACATCTCTACGTTCAGATAGAGACTTGGTGGTGGAGTTTCGAAGTTTTTCTATTTCTTCATTGATATTAAAATCCTTGTCAATATACAGATCTTTAGTAGGTAAATATGCTTCAGGTTGATAGTAATCATAGAAACTGACAAAATACTCAACGGCATGATTTGGAAATAATTGTTTATACTCTGCGTATAATTGTGCAGCAAGTGTTTTATTAGGTGCCATTATCAAAGTTGGTAAATTAAGTTGTTGAATAACATGTGCCGCAGTAAATGTTTTACCACTACCTGTAACTCCAAGTAAAGTTTGTTTTTTATTACCCCTGATAAATCCATCAACTAACTGTTTGATAGCAGTAGGTTGATCACCCATAGGTGTAAAATCGGTTTTCAGTGTAAATTTATCATATCCTACTTTTTTACCCATTGATGTAGTGGTCACCAAATACTGATTCGATTACTCATATAAGAATTCTTAGGCAGATATCTAAAATAGAAAATTTTACCTTTACTATTTTTAATATAGCAAATTATTTTTTCCAATAACCAAATTATACTATAATCAACCGGATATGCATGATTTTAGCATTTTGGCTGAATCAATAGATTTAAATGAGTACACAGGTGTCTGAACATCCCTGTGACTATATTTTTTATAAATAAAAAGAAGAGAAGAAATGTTACTCTTTGAATCCAAATAACCAAAAGATTGGAATATTATTGTTCAATATGGGTGGACCTGCCACTCTTGAGGACATTAGACCGTTTTATACAAATTATTCAACGATAAGGATATGATCAGGTTACCCTTTTTTATGAAACCATTTCAAAGTGTATTTGCTTATCTCGTTGCAAAATTCAGAACACCAGGAACAACTGAAATGTATAGACAGATTGGAGATGGTAGTCCAATACTAGGAATTACTACAGATCTTGCAAAAAAAATACAAAAAGAAGTTAATGAACTGGGATACCAATCAATAACAACTATTGCTATGAGATATACCTATCCAAGAGTACCTGATGCAGTTGACATACTTAAAAAGGAAAAGATACAACAATTATTATTATTTACACAATATCCACATTATGATAAGGCAACAACTGGATCAAGTTATAATGAATTCTATAAATCTATACAAGGAGACCCCTACTTCAAAGATATGAATATCACACAAATAGATGATTGGGGTGACCAAGACGAGTACATAGACTGGTGGGTAAATGGAATAAGGAATTTAATTAAGAAAAAACAATTATCCAATGTCCAGTTAATATTTACTGTACATGGTATTCCCCAAAATTACGTAAAAAAAGGTTCTAAATACCCTAGTAGAGTAGAAGCCTGTGTTCAGGAAATTTACGAGAGATTAGAAGATATACAAGATAAGTTTACTCATCACCTCTCATATCAAAGCAAAGCAGTACCACTGCCATGGACACAACCATACACCGATGATTTACTTGAAGAACTTGCAGCAGAAGGTCATCATAAAGTTGTAATGGTTCCCTTAGGTTTTGTTTCCAATCATGTAGAAACATTATATGAAATAGATATTTTATACAAAGATTTAGCAGATTCACTTGGGATCAATGAATATTATCGGGTAGAGGTACCTGATGCCAATGATATGTATGCCAAAGATATGGCAAAAATGCTGATCCGATTTATTGGAGGAAATTAATGTGTTTCCATTGTTAGTTCTAACTTGGAGATTACGAAATCTATCACTTACTGATTTTGAGGCAACTATTTCTAGTAATGATGAGTTAAGTAATCTACAAGATAGTACTAATGGTGTATTCTATCTCCATTCATGTCAAAGAACTATTTATTGCTTTGAGATTCCAGAAAATAAAGATACTTTAACATATGTGAATGAGATATTATCACTGTTAAACCAAAATAACACAGCAGAATTACCATATCCTGAGATATTTATTGGAATATATGGATTACAACATCTAGTAGAAACGATATGTGGTATGGATTCTCTCGTCATTGGAGAAACCGAAATACAGGGACAATTCAAACGTTCTTTTGATGAATATACATCATTGATGAATCCATTTCTAAACCGAAGCATTTCGAAAATAATCCAAATAGGTAAAACCATCAGAACCAACTTAATTAAAGACAAACGTATTTCTACCATATCATTTATCAAATCACAAGAAATAGACCGATTTGAACGTGCAGAAAGTATTGGTATTATTGGTACTGGTAAGATGTCACTGGGAATGATTCGATTTTTAAAGAAAGATCATCCAAAATTACACGTATATACCCTGACATCAGATAGAATAAATGAGCAAATACAGGGTATAATTATCCAAGATATCAAAAAAATACAACAACATGACATTATTATAACTGCATCTGATAAAGAAGGATTTCTAACAAGAGATTTTATGGAAACTCATCTAGATAAAAATAATGTATTTATTATTGATCTTGGTATTCCTAGAAATTGTAGTAGTGATCTAAGTGAATTACCACATGTAACAATTAAATTATTAAAAGATTATTTGAATATTGGTGAAAAAGCCTTTAATCAGGAATTAATCCGTTTATCTCCTTCAATATCATCAGAAATTACTAAAGTTATCTTGGATTATCAGAATTCAAATTCTCGTAAGGAATTTTTACCACTAAGAGAAAAAATATTAGATATTTACCATGCTAAAAAGCATGATATCATTACTAGAGATACTATAGATCAGAAATCATTGGATCAGTTAATTAATCAACTTATCCATGTATCTCAGGAACATTGTATTCATAATTTATCAGATGAGGTGTAATTATTAACATAAAAATTGGTAGTAGAAAAAGCAAATTAGCCCTTGCTCAGAGCCATTTAGTAGGAAAGAAAATAAAAGAGCAGCTTGATATAGACCATACTATCATCGAAATTACTTCAATTGGAGATAAAGATCAAACATCACCCCTTAGTTCATTTAGAGGACAGGGAGTGTTTACAAGTAGTTTAGAACAAGCATTACTTGATGGATCCATTGATGTTGCTGTTCACAGTTTGAAAGATCTACCAGTAGTCATCAGAGATGGTTTACAAATCCAAGCTTATATTCAACGTCATAGCGCAGGTGATGTTCTCCTCATTAAAAATGATAAAGTGATTTCTACAGACCCAGTCAAGCTAGTTAGTAATTGTAAAATAGGAACTGGCTCACCAAGAAGACAAAGTCAACTTATTGAATTTGACAATACCATCATTCCACTTGATATTCGGGGAAATATAGATACTAGAATATCGAGACTCAATTTACCTCACATCGACGGTATTGTATTAGCGAAAGCTGTTTTTGAGAGGAGTGAATTTGACATACCTCGAAATATTACCATCATCGATCTTCCTCTATCACATTTTCCCACTACACCAGGACAAGGTGCAATAGCAGTACAGACAAGAGTCAATGAATTGAATCTCTTGAATCAATTAAATCACCAAATTACAAAAGAATGTGTGGAAGCAGAAAGAATGCTACTTCTGGAATTCGGTGGAGGTTGTGAACTATCACTGGGATTAACAATTCAGAATCAAGAAGAAGTAAGTCTTATCGCCAGTAAAACCATCGACAATTGGAACGCATCTATGTTACCAACACTCCAACGATATTACATAACAGCTACTTCAATAAATCAAGTAATTTCAAGGTTCAAATCTTATATCAATAAACCAGAGAATTATATTACTAATGATCGAATAAATAAATTCATTACAATAACTAGATCAATGGAAGATTCTACCGAATATACAGCAAAATTTCAACAAATAGGATTGAAGGTAGATTATCTTCCACTACAGGATTTTCAAATTCGGTATGATATTATTTCAGATTCAGACACAAAACAAAAATGGTTAGATTGTACTTGGGTTGTTATCACCAGTCAACGAGCAATACCCTTTCTTTTCCAGTTACATACTCAATATCAAAGAAAAGGATACTATATTGCCACAGTAGGTAAAAAGACAGCCAGTATTGTTAGGAAGTATAATTTACCAGTACATTTAGTAGCAGATGGTAATATTAAATCACTTCAAGAATATCTAAATACAGCACGTCAAATAAATCCAGGTAAAGTATTATATTTATCAGGCAAAGAAATTACTGCTTTACCTTCTGAAGATAGTATAAGATTGACTTGTTATCAAACAACAGGAAGGAATCTTCCAAAAACAATTAACACGGATTTAATCCTTGTATTTTCACAAAAATCAGCCGAAATACTATCCCAATCCTATAGCCCAAATATTGCTAAAGTTTGGATTGCCATTGGTGAAACTACAGGAGCATACCTAAAAAATTTAAATTATAATACTATCATTGCAACAGAACCGACTCCAGAAGGAGTAATCAAGGCATTGGAGGAAATTCTATGAGACAAAGAAGATTAAGAGCAACTCCCGCAATTCGAGAAAGCCATGTCGAGGTGAGATTTACCAAAGACCAATTGGTTTATCCGTTATTTATTATTGAAAAAGAAAATTATACCAAGGAAATTTCAAGTATGCCTGGAATTTTCCAATTTAGCCCAGATCAGGTAGCAAACGAAGTGGCATATTTAGTTGATAAAGGCATACAAAACTTCATATTATTTGGAATACCAAATACCAAAGATTTTGAAGGTAAGGAAGCAGCAAATCCAAAAGGACCGGTGTGTACTGCAACACGATTACTGAAGGATAATTTTGGTAAAAGTATTACCCTTTACGCAGATGTTTGTCTATGTGAATATACAACACACGGACACTGTGGCATCCCAGATTCAAAAGGAACAATCCAAAATGATTCCTCCTTACCCGTATTAGCTAATGCAGCAGTAGCATATGCAGAGGCAGGTGCTGATTGGGTTGCACCAAGTAATATGATGGATGAGCGAGTGATATCCATTAGAGAACAATTAGACTTAGCAGGATTATCAGATATCAGAATATTAAGTTATGCTGCCAAGTATGCAAGCTCATATTATGGTCCTTTTAGAGATGCAGCAGAAAGCCCTCCTGAATTTGGAGATCGAAAAAGCTATCAAATTGATTTTCGTACAATTCAACAAGGATTAAATGAAATACAAAATGATGAAATGCAAGGAGCAGATG
>JAOUKW010000087.1 GCA_029882335.1 Candidatus Heimdallarchaeota archaeon
AGTTCAACTATTTATTTTTGGTATCTAAATTATCAAATAATTAAAAATAAACATCTACTAATATTAGTTCTAAAATTGATTGGTGTAATTGTTTATAGTGTTGGTAGTTACTTAATTTTAACTAAGAAGTATTCAATAATGAAAAATATAAAAAATAAATAAATTGTAGTAATTATTATTTAATTCAACACTTTGCTACCTCTATTGAGTAACATTTCTGTAAAATTATTATATAATAATTTCTTCAAATTTTATGTTCTCTTCTAATAGGTTTTTCCTGAGAACTATATCTCTCCTCTAACCAGGGATCACCTCGTTGATGATAACCTCTTGTTTCCCAAAATCCCCTTTCCCATTCTGTATGAAATGTCATTTTACTTAGCCACTTAACTGACTTCCAAAGATATAACTGAGGAACTAGCGAACGTAGAGGACCACCATGTTTTGATGGTAAAGGTTGATCTTCATGTTCATATGCCAATAACACATCATGTTCCAAAAGGTATCCATCATATATTGGTAATGCAGATGTATAGCCACTTTTTGCTTCAAATGTTACAAATTTAGCATTCGGATTTGGTTGAACTATGTCTACGATTGTTGAAAATTTTACACCACCAAATTTTTGATCTAGGAGTGACCATGTAGTTACACAATGTAAATCACTAATCTGTTCTACTTTAGGTAATTCTAAAAATTCTTTCCAACTCCACTTTGCAGGATTATTAACCTCTCCATCAACAGTTATATTCCAATCAACTCCATTAAATGTTGGTACTTTTTCAACAGAGAGAACAGGCCATTTTTTAGCAATATATTGCCCTTTTGGTAATTTTTGTCTTTTGTCTTTTTCTGATAACTGTACAAAGTCTTCTAAATTTGCAATTTCTTTTTTGTCTGTTTTAAACATATAATAAGTAAAATATTATCACTTAAGATAAGAAATATTGTATAATCAAATTTAATTTTTTTGTATTTAATTAAAAAATTTAGCTAATTTACTTTATTCATTTTTTTTTTAAAGTTTATATGTCACTAAAATAATTATAAATAAAATTACTGTATAGCCAACAATTTTGATCTTGGTGCTATTGACTAGAAATATATCTAATAAAACTGAATATGTATTATTGAAATAAGTAGGGTATAGTATAACAGAACTGTTTTCAGTAATAAAAGTAAATCGATAATAATACCTGTTTCCTGTCTTAAGATTCTCTACCAAATATTCTCCAGTACTAGAGTATTCTGTTGAGGAAATATTATCCTGTGAGGATGTGATTTCTAAGTCTATATTGTTAATTGCAAAACCGGAGAAAATTAGTGAGAAAGTGAGTATGAATATCACTAAAATGAATTGAGTATTTTTTTCTGAATAAAATATATTAATCTAATATATCAAAATTATCGATCTTAAAAAAAACAATATGAAACACATTTAAATTAAATTATTTACTTGATAACTCAAATGCTTCTAACACTATTGGAGTTGCGTACGATGGAGAAAAATTATTATATATTACAGGATGTCCAACAATCTTAATTTCATTATTACTAGAATCTTTAATTTCTATGATAATTTCTCGATCTGCAATAGGTCCAAATTCTCTGGTTTCTCTAATATTTAATACCGGTTCAAGACAGAGGTTATCATCAGTTGCGATTATTTTCCATTCATCTAATGTTTTTTCTGCAATTTTCTTAGATATCCGCTTTTTTATCTTTGAATTTATCATATCACTTGGATAATTAAAATTTTCAACTTCTAATGTATTCATCAGATTGTAAATAAATTTAGGTTCTAATGCACCTATTGATATAAATCGACCATCCCTCGTTTGATAATAATCATATATTGAATTCCCATTTAATACATGATCCTGATTCTTGGGTATTGCTCCTTCATTTGCTTCTTCAACAATTCTTAAAATTGCTAATGAGTAAGATGAATGAGTCATTGAAATATCTATGTATCCACCAATTCTCTGATTTATTTTTCGAATTACTGCACCAAGAATGCTTATCACCGCATGTAATGAACCTCCTGCAATATCTGAAATCTGAATTCCATTGAGTATTGGGTTCGCATTTCCCATAATTGAAGCTAAACCTGAAAGTGCTTGAAAATTAATATCATGTCCTGCTTTGGAACTATATTTACCCTTCTGGCCATAACCTGTAATTGAACAATAAATTATATCTGACTTTATTTTTTTCACTTGGTCATACCCTAAACCAAATTTATCCATAGTTCCCGGTCGAAATCCCTCAATGATAACATCAATATTCTTTATTTGTTCTTTCAAGGCTAGTAAATCACTTTCAACTTTTAAATTTAATCGAATAATCTTTTTATTTCTATTTAATGTCAAATATGTAATATGTTTACCATCAATTAATTTATCAAACTGAATAATAGGATCACCGGAAGGTGGTTCTATCTTTATTACTTCTGCTCCCATATCTGCGAGAATCATTGAGGCATATGGTCCAGGTAAGAGTTGAGAAAAATCAAGTATCTTGATATTAGAGAGCACAAATTTTATTGTGTAAAGAATATTATTAATTTATAGATGATTGAAATCGTGAAACGATCTATTTGAAAATAAGAATTAAAATAGTTAAATAATTAGAATAATCTATAAATTTTTTAATTTGTATCCTGTAATTCAAATATTGATTATTTGTAAAAATTTTGTGTATAATTAACTTTGTATTTGAATGAGTTACTATGGTTAAATATTAAGAACATAAAAAAAAAGGTTATTTATGAGTACACTAAAGGAAGAGGCAGAAGGTCTTCTCAATAAAATGATTGAGATAAGACGGACATTACATATGAATCCCGAGCTTGGTTTTGAAGAATTTGAAACAGCTAATTTAATTAAATCCAAATTAGATGAAATTGGCATTCCATACAAAAGTGAGATTGCAAAAACTGGAATTGTTGCAACGATTCAAGGTACTGGAAATGGTAATGGAAAAAGAATTATGATTCGTGCAGATATGGATGCATTGCCATTACAAGAAGATGTGGATAAGCCATATAAATCACAAGTGCCCGGCAAGATGCATGCATGTGGACATGACACACACGTAGCATGTTTATTAGGTGCTGGTGAGATTTTAAATAATAATAAAGATAAATTTGGTGGGACTATTGATTTATTATTTCAACCTGCTGAGGAAGGTCCTGGTGGTGCAGTACCAATGATTAAAGAAGGTGCTATTGGTGATCCTGAAAATCCTCATATTGATGCAGCTTTGGCATTACACATCACAGGAAATTATCCAGTTAAATTAATGGCAGTTAAAGACGGACCATTAACTGGTAGCTCTGATGAGTTTACAATTATTATACACGGAAAGGGTGGTCATGCATCAGCACCTCATACAACTATAGACCCAGTTTTTGTAGCTACTCAAATCTACCAAAATTTACAAAGTTTTCTAACTAGATATATATCTCCTATTGAACCTCGTGTTTTTACCGTTGGAAAAATAGAGGGAGGTACTCGTTTTAATATTATACCAACAAAATGTACAATGTATGCTACTCTAAGAACATTGAACGAGAAGTTACGTGAAGAATTACATGAGGTGATTCCTAATTTTATTAAAAAGATTGCAGAAGCCAATGGAGCTACTGCAGACGTTTCTATTTTTAAGAAATATGCAGTCGGTGTAAATTCTAAAGATGTGAATGAGCATATTAGAGCTGCAATAAAAAGTACGTTTGGTGAGGAAAGTCTTGAGGAGTTAGACACACCAATATTAGGTGCAGAAGACTTTTTTGAATTTAGCCTGAAAGGTAAAATTCCAGTTGCTATGTTTTGGCTTGGTGGTGCTAATGAGAAAAAAGGCATTATTGCCCCTAACCATTCAAACTTTTTTGATGTTGATGAAGATGCATTTGTATACGGTGCTGCAACACTAGCCCAAGCTGCTATCAACTATTTAAATTCGTAATAGAACATCTACTAAGATTCAAAACATATTCATAATAAGTTTATTTGATTGCTACACTTTAAGAAATTATAAATTCCGACTTTTTCAATTTTTTAATATCAGCAATCCATATTATTAATGAGAAGATTGATATTGGATATCCAATCACCCTTGAAAGTAATAGATACATCGGTATTTTACCTTCTTCCAAAGTACTTGCACTCGGATTATTCGGATTATAGTAAACAACTACTTGATTTTTATTAATTATGTATTCATTAATCTTTTCTTCTGCAGAAACTTTGTCTTTTTGACTGTCAAAAAGGTGTGAATTTTCATAGATATGTCCTCCTACTGAATATTCAAAGTATATTATGGGATTATAAGATAAATCTTCATCATCAAATAAAATTGTTGTAGAAGTAACATCACCGATTGTTGAGTTCCAAACATCCGTTTGGTACTTAGGTAATAGAAAATAACCACAATAAATAAGATAGGTCAAACTAAGTAAAAATACCATAAAGGAAGAATTGAAATAATTTGTAAAGGATCTTTTCATGAACTAATTTTATTACTAATTTGTGTATTATTAAATTTTCTTTTGGTCAATTAAAGATATTGAATGATTTATGTGTAATAACCAGCTCTTACATTTAGGTAAAATTAAAAATAATTTAATAGATCAAACTATTTAAATTTTCAATTCATTCATTGAATGGTGAATAAAAATTTAATTTAATAAATAACCAGTAGTACAATTTATTAAAACCACATCAATACATATTAAGTCCTTATTTTAAAATGGCGATTTATGAGTTCGATTAGAGAAGATGCTGAATCAATGAAAGACAAATTAATCAATATCCGACGTACAATCCATATGAATCCAGAATTAGGATTTAATGAATATGAAACTGCCAAATTAATTAAAGAAAAATTGGATGAACTAGGTATTCCTTATAAAAGTGAAATTGCAAAAACTGGCATTGTTGCAACAATTCAAGGTACAGGTAATGGTAATGGAAAGAGAATATTAATCCGAGCTGATATGGATGCCCTACCTATGCAGGAAAACAATGATGTAGAATATAAATCACAAGTTGATGGAGTTAGTCATTCGTGTGGTCACGATTCACATGTTTCCTGTCTTATAGGCGTGGGTGAACTATTAAACAACAGAAAAAATGAATTTGGAGGGACTGTTGATTTATTATTTCAACCTGCTGAAGAGGGTCCAGGTGGAGCTCTACCAATGATCCAAGAAGGCGTGATGGGTGATGTTGAAAACCCGGAAATTAATGATCTTTTTTGTATATACATACACACGTTCAGCCCAAACCCTGCCTGCCGTCGCCAGACTCCCACACTTGTAATGTGGGATTAGCAAGGTCTTCATTCTGAGGCTTCTTACCGCTCCTTCGTCGATTAGACTTCATTGGAGTCGGGTTTTCCGTGTTTTTTTCCATTAGTAGATCACTCGCAAAGAAATCATTGAGATTTATTTGCTGACTCACGTTTCTCCTAGGGAGAATAGGACTTCTCACTGATTGTTTTTGAGACAATTTTTGAGCCTTCGGTCGTCCTACAGGTAGGTGGCGACCTAGTCCTGCTAGCAATGATTCATAGATCTTTTACTTGATTACTAGATATTAATATTTCAGTATATATTTATTCTTCGAGTTTACCGGATGAACCAATTTTCTTGATCAAATCATCTCTTGTTTCAAATCCATTCATTTTAGCGATTTGTGTTAAAGTATCTGCGGATATTTTTTTATCCAGTTCAGTTCGTCTGGTTATCATGATATGTGTTAAATCGGGAACAATGATTGTACTGCCGATTTCACCTAATAATGACATTCCGGTAAATTTAATTGCGTCATTGTCTGCTTTTTTCAGATAGTTAAATAATTCAATTGCTCGTTCATCATTTTTACTTCCTTTGAATTCGGAAAAGATTGCTCTAATTGAGTTAACACGTACTACAATGGGATGTTCAGGTTCTAGCATTTTCCAAAGTAAACTTCTGGTTTGATCTTCAAGTGTGGAATATCTACCTAAAGCATCAGCAGCCATTCCACGTACATCAATTGTTTTGGCGAATTGTAGTTTTTCTAGTATATTTGGTATTGCAGGTAGATAATTCAATGTACCTAGCGAGAGAAGGTAGTGCCACATATCTCGGGTTTCCTCTGTTTCATTTATTAGAAATTGATGAATTAATGCTCCTTGATCGTAAAGACTTTCTTTTTTTTCTAGATATGGCCAATCAGTCCATATTCTTCTACATGCAGCGACTCTTTCATTTTTAGAATCGGAGTGTAACATCTCTTTTAATTCTTCTCCATTAAAAGGAATATGTGGGCGTGCTTGCATAATTAATAAAAGAAAAGGATTAATTTAATTTAATTTATACATAACGAGATATGAACAAAAAATTCAGAAATTATTAATTTTCTTAATAGCGAAAATAAATAAATGAATTTGATAATTAGATAACGCAAACGAATAATAAGTGAAATCAATAAGAAAATGAGAAGTTAATCAAAATGAGTGTTCCTGATAAAATCTTGATTGTGGATTATGGTGGTCAATATGCACATTTAATTTCAAGGCGGGTGAGAGATCTGGGTGTTTTATGTGAAATATTACCTCATGACTCAATACATGTTGATAAATTAGCTGGTGTAAAAGGTATAATATTATCAGGTGGTCCTAGATCTGTTGGTGTTAATGATAGTTTTAGATTAGCAGATGTGTTGATACCATTAATTGATAATCCTGAAATTCCGGTATTGGGTATTTGTTATGGTCTACAGTTGATTGGACATTATTATGGTGGTAGTGTAACTGCAGCAGATAGAAAAGAATATGGAAATACTACTGTAGAACTCATTGAAGATTCTTTGTTAATCGATAATAAGAAGAAATTCAATGTTTGGATGAGTCATGGAGATCAGATTAGCCATATTGAATCAGGATTTATCGTAACTGCCAGATCAGATAATTGCCCAGTGGTGGCAATGGAAAATTCAGAAAAAAATATTTTTGCAGTTCAATTTCACCCAGAGGTCACTCATACCGAGGGTGGAAATGCTATATTAGGGAAATTTGTCAATGATATTTGTAATATCAAGGTATCTAACTGGCAGATGGAAAATTATTTGGAAATTTTAATTGAAGAAATTAGAAATGAGGTTGGTAGTAGTAAGGTATTATTGGGTGTAAGCGGAGGTGTGGATTCCACTACTGCTGCATTAATTCTGGCAGAGGCAATTGGCCCACAGTTATATCTAATATTTGTGGATCATGGATTGCTACGAAAAAATGAGGCATTGGAAGTAAAACAAGCTTTTACTGAACTTGGAATTCCTAATTTCAATTTCGTTGATGCTTCTGAAATATTTTTGAGCAAACTCAATAATATTACTGATCCTGAGGAAAAAAGGAAGATCATCGGTCATACTTTTATTGAGGTGTTTGAGGAAGCAGCTGTTAATATTTCTAAAACGGTTGGCTCGATAGAATACTTGGCTCAAGGGACTATATATCCAGATCGAGTGGAAAGTGGAAAAGCAGGAACCGGTACTGAAGTTATCAAATCTCATCATAATTTGACTTTACCTGATAATATGACTTTAAAAATATTAGAGCCACTTAAGGATTTATACAAAGATGAGGTTCGACAACTGGGGATGTTATTGAATATGCCTTCAATATTACTCAATAGATTTCCATTTCCAGGTCCTGGTCTTGCAGTAAGAATACTGGGTAATATAACTCGTCAGCAAATTCAGATATTACAGGAGGCAGATCATATATTTTTGACTGAATTATTGAATTCACCTGAAAGGGATAAAGTATGGCAGGCTTTTGCAGCATTACTACCTGTCAAATCAGTTGGTGTAAAGGGGGATAATCGATCATATGGACAAATAGTCGCCTTACGAGCTGTTGCATCTAAGGATGGAATGACTGCTGATTTTTCTCAATTATCAATGAATTTGCTGGGTAGAATATCAACAAAAATAATAAATGAAATTCCCGAAATTACCCGTGTTTTATATGATATATCTACCAAACCACCTGCAACCATAGAGTTTGAGTAAGTTCTTTAAGTTAAAATTTTGTCTAGTAAATTATTTTTTACTGCATATTTAATTTCCATCATTGTAAGATCTATTGGGGATTGGATTTGTTGTTTATATTTTAGGCTTAATCTTCTCATCTCCGGGCTTGTAGTTCCTAATATCGGTGCACCTGGAATCCTGGGTGATATATCGAAAATTATGAATTCTGATTTATCATTCATTGCACCTTGAAGTGCAAACATGCCGATCATTGATGGTGGAAAATGTGTTTTTACACCTTCGATGAATGTTTCTGCAAGATCATAAACAATAACTTTTTTGGATTCTCTCATGGTTAGTGGTTTATGACCGACTTCCTCATTTGTTAAAGGAATATTTAATTGTAGTTGGTATTTTGCTGGTAAATTCAATATACCCTGTAAATTCGTCTGAACTCTATCATCAAAACCAACAAATTCAAATCCCGGTGGGAATATATCTGGCAATCCAAAGGCATGAAAGTTTGCATTAAATCTCGGGCCTAATACAAATTCCTCAATCACACACTTGTTGAATTCTGCTTCATCGATAATTTCATTTTTTATTAGTTCTTCTGCTTTTTCTTGTAGTTCAGAAACAGAGGAAACATAAAAAAATGCACGTTCTCTTGGATTATGTTTCTGTTGAACTTTAACTATGGCAAGCGATGGGATATCATCATGTGAAAACTGTATTGGTTTCCTCATCTTCATTTGATCCATTAACCAGTATTGATTTTTGTTATAATTCCTATCCTCAATTTTTTGAAGGTTTCTATTGCCATAAATCGGTGTATTCAACTGATCTACTCCTTCATAACCTAGATATGATGTTAGGCTTCGATTTGGTATGAGAATTGAGTTTAATTCTTGTAGTTTATTTTGATTGTCTTCTTCTAAAATATCAGAAAATTTTTCTAAAACTAAGATATGATCAAATAAGTGTTTATTATAATGCGAATAAAATTTATCTCTTCCTTTTTGACAAAATACTACAGTTTTCAAATCATTTGCTTTCGCACTTATAGCAATTTCTTCTGCAGAATGAGAACCGATCATGGCGATTGTAGGTTCTGTCATATGATTACCTCATTTAATCTATCACTTTCAATTGCTTCTCTTATTTCAAGTGCTATTCTTCTACCCATCGACATGTTTTTACCAAATTGGATATAGCCATATGGTGATGTAGGTACAAATATATTTGTTCCTGCGACAATTCTACCTGAAAATTCAAATGTATATATATCTAAATTTCTATCGATAACTGTTTCCAAACAAAATGGTCCTATCATTGGGATTTCTAGTTTTTCATGAACAACCTTGGCAAAAGCCTTTCCCATATTGAAGTAATTAATTAGCAATGATTCTCGTAGCACCATAGGTATGTTTCCAACAATTTGAAATGCAGGGTTGTCATGTAGTTGAATTTGTGTATCTACATCACTTTCATATCTGATATCGGTTCCAAATATTTCTAGTCTATTTCTAATAATTGAGTTAAAATATGTGGTATACACTTTTGTACCAATAATAAATTCCTGAATAAAGGATGGTTTTGCTGTATTTAATCTATCTTTCAATTCGGTTTCATTTTTAGCGATAAAATATCCCTTTCCTCCTTCTGCTCCATCATATTTTACTATGACAGGGAATTTAATTTCTTCTTGATTGCTGAAGTCCTTGGGTAATTTTAAGCCTGCTTCATTCATTAATAATTCCTTTTTTGCTCTTTCATGTTCCCAGATTAACAGGTCTTTATTGCCAAATAACTTAAGATTTGAATCCATTAATTTTGACAGGGAGAGATATGCAACAAAAGATCCATGGGGAATGATGATCACATCCTCCGAATATTGAGAGAAGATATCTTGATAGTTATCTAAGATTATTAATTCATTAGCTAAATCAAGAGATTGGTAAAATTCTTCTCTACCTTTTATTACGTACAAAACTGTATCAAATCCTTCATCTCTAGCACCTGCAAGAATATTTAGAGAACTATGACTTGCGATAGTACCTATTTTATATTGCGTTTTCATTTAATTTACCTCTATTATTTGTGATTCTGTGACAATGTAATTCATCTTTACATCAGTGATTTCACTTGGTATTTGTTCTTGAATTTGGATATTGAAAGCTAATCCGATTTTAATTGCATTACTATTGAATAAATACCTGTCAAAATATCCTTTTCCCTTTCCAATTCTGTTTCCAAACAGGTCAAATGTCAATCCTGGGATAATGATGACATCTATTTTATGTTTCCACGGTTGAATTGAATCTACCGGTGATAAAATATTGAATTCTCCTATTTTTAAATCTTCTTCAAAGTCGTTGATCTTACAGAATACCATGGTGTTATGCTCGGTACTTGTAATCTTTGGTACTAGAATTATTTTATTTTGTTGAAGTCCCCATTTAATCAACGCATGAGTGTCGATTTCATTATTCAGGGATACATATATCCCAATGCTTGTTGATTGTTTAATTAAATCCCAATTAGAAAGAGTTGTAAATATGTGATTATTCATTTTACCTCGTTGTATAGGATCTAATTCTCTTAACTTGGCTTTCATTAATACTCTAATACTTTCCTTATCACTCATAGTTATACTCTCTTGATATTCGATCTTTCATAATCTCTTTTTCCTTTTTCTGAATGAACATTTAATTTAATTGTGTTTCTAAGAGTTGTTGCAAATTCAGTTGGGTAATTTCCTGATAAACAAGCGTCACATATTCCTTTTGGTATGGATTTATGTAGGTTATCAATGCTAAGATAGGTTAAACTTTGTATTCCTAATTCGTATTCTAATTCTTCTTCTGTTTTGTTAGAGGCAAATAATTCTTCCTCAGTTGAAAAATCAATTCCATAATAACAGGGATATCTGATTGCAGGACAAGTAATTGCAACATGTATTTCTTTTGGTTTAAATTCTGTTAGCTTTAATATTAATGCTTTGAGTGTATTTCCTCTGACTATACTATCATCTACAATTAGTATGACTTGATCATTGATGTATTTCTTAACAAAAGAATATTTCCAATCAATAGTATTTCTACGGGTGTTTTCATCATTTATTATAAACGTCCTAGGTAGATATCTATTTTTTATTATTGCCTCTCGAAAAGGAATATTTAACATTTCAGAGATTGCCAATGCGGCAGTACGAGAAGTATCAGGTACAGGAATAATTGAGTCAAATCGAATTGCCTTGGAATTTGGAGAATCTATTTTCTCCTTTAGTTGAGAAGCCAGCATTCTACCAAGTTTCAAACGAATGTCATAAACAAATGAACCATCAAGAAATGAAGTTGGATTGGCAAAATATACATATTCAAACATACATATTCGATGAGGTTTATCTACGATTTTATGGGAAATAATTGAAAGTATAGGATCAGAAGGTACCAATACTAATTCTCCTGGTTCTACTTCTCGTGTATTTAAAATATTTCCAAGTTGATGTACTATGCTTTCAGAAGCAATTATAACATAGTCCTCGTTCTGACCAATTGATAATGGTCGAATGCCATGAGGGTCTCTAAACGCGAATAATGTATCTTTAAGATATCCTACGAGTGAAAATGACCCCTCTATTTCCTGTTGCAATTCATTAAATACTTTTACTAGGTCTCCTTTGTGTTTATCAATTAAATGCCCAATGAGATCAGTAATTAGGTGTGAATCAGTGTGATATTCATTATCTTCAATTCCTGGTGCTTTGATTATATTTCCATTATGTACAAGTGTTAACCAGCCATATTGTGTTTTATATGAAAAAGGCTGTGAATAATTATGAACATTTTCAACAGTTGATTTAATCCCAAAGGTGGGATATCTAGTCGCACCTAGGAAGAATTTCGATTTACTGGTATCTGTTATTTCTATTTTACTGGCTTGATTTTTAACCTTATA
>JAOUKW010000088.1 GCA_029882335.1 Candidatus Heimdallarchaeota archaeon
CATTCCTCATGCAGAATTAGAAAGCACAGCCTATCAATGGGCACAGGAAATATTAGCAAAATCACCTACTTCAATTAAAATGCTTAAATTCGCCTTTAATCTAACTGATGATGGGATGGTAGGACAACAAGTATTTGCTGGAGAAGCTACTCGTCTAGCATATATGACAGAGGAGGCAAAAGAGGGAAGAAATGCATTTTTAGAGAAAAGAAAACCCAATTTCAAAAATATTGAGTGGCTACCATAATTAGAAATTACTTGAAAAAAATAAAGATATAAACGAATATATTTTCTAATTTAAAAAAGATTAAATTAACTCTAAATAATGTGAATATTAAGAAGAGATGCGGAAATTTGACAATACAAACTAATAATTTAAAGAACTCAAATTATATGGAATATATTGAACAGCTTATTACAGAACAACAAGAATTTTATCAAACAGGTATAACAAGAGATTTTATATTTAGAAAAAATCAATTAAAAAAATTAAAATCAATTGTCATCAAAAATGAAAGATTAATTCATCAAGCCATAGATAAAGATCTGAAACGAAATGAATTCGGGTCTACTTTTGTTGTTGGAACAGTTATTGAAGAAATTAATTACATGCTGGAACATATATTCCAACTACGACCACCTTTCGTTACAACTCGATTGAAAAGCTGGATGAAAGCTAAAAAAGTTAGGTCTCCATTAGTCCTACTTGGTAGTAAATCCTATGTTAAAGCAAGACCAAAAGGAGTGGTCTTGATTTTAGCACCATGGAATTTTCCGTTTATACTGATAATGTTACCTCTGATAGGTGCAATTGCTGCAGGAAATTGTGTAGTCGTCAAACCTTCAGAATTTGCACCACATACATCAAATATGATAATTGATTTGATTAATACTAACTTTCAGAGAAATTATATTCATGCTGAAGAAGGTGACAAAGATGTAGCAATTCAACTTACAAATAATCCAAAGTGGAATCATATATTTTTCACAGGTGGAAATAATATTGGAAGAGAAGTTGCAATCTCAGCTGCAAAAAATCTAATTCCAGTAACACTTGAATTAGGAGGAAAATCACCTGTAATTGTAGATAAATCAGTTAACATAAATTTAGCAGCGAAGAGAATAGCGCAGATGAAATTTTTCAATGCCTCACAAATTTGCATAGCACCAGATTATCTAATAGTACATCAGGAAATTAAAGAAAAATTTATTGATAAATTAAAATCAACAATTGAACGATTTTATTTAGATGCCAAAGAAAGTGATGATTATGGTAGAATAATTAATTTAACTAGTTTTGATAGGTTATCACCTCTCTTAGCAAATAATGAAGGTAGAATCCTTCATGGTGGTACAATTGATAGAGATGAAAAATATATTCAACCTACATTAATTGATAATATTGATATGAACTCACAAATCATGCAAGAAGAAATATTTGGACCAATATTACCGATACTATATTATAAAGATAAAGAAGAAGTAGTTAGTTTGATAAGATCAAAACCGCATCCTCTCTCTTTGTATATCTATGGACAAGATAAAAAGTTTAATAATTACATATTTAACAATCTTGAATTTGGTGGTGCAATGACAAATGAAACAGTTATGCATTTCCTTCATCCACTAATTCCATTTGGAGGAGTAGGGTACAGTGGATATGGTAATTATGGAGGTAAATACTCCTTTATTACATTTTCACAGGAAAGAGGAATAGTGGAAACAGGTGGAATAATTGATAAAACAATTGAAAAACTAGGATTGAAATTTTTCAGATACCCCCCGTATTATCCGTTAAAAGTTAGATTTTTGAAATTATTCCATAGAACATTGGGTAGAATTAGAATATAAATTAGATTATTGAATAATAGTTTTGAAAAGAAATATCAATATAGACTAAAATTAAATTGAAATTATGAAAAAATATGGAGTTGCTGTTATTGGAGCAGGTGTCATTGGAACAAGGTTATCTGATTTATTTGTATCTTCGGATAAAACGGAATTAATACTTATCTGTGATACGAATCAACAAGCAGCGAAGGATTTAGCAACTAAACATAATATTGATTATACTTCGGATATAAATACTGTTTTCACAAGAAATGACATTGATATTGTATATATTGGAGTTCCTCCTAAATATCATCATGAATTAACAATACAAGCTTTAGATCATGGTAAACACGTTATATGCGAAAAACCAATATCACTAAATAGCTCTGAATCAGAAAGTATGCTTTTGAAATTATCAGATACTGGCAAGATTGGTGCTGTTAATTTAATCTTAAGATATAGTCTTGGTTTAAATGAATTCAAGAAATTGCTTGGTGAAGGATATATTGGTGAATTGCGACGTGTTGATATATCATTATCATATGAGAATTGGCCTAGATCTTGGCAGAATGTTGCTTGGCTATCTACAAAAGAGCAGGGAGGTGCATTAAGAGAAGTTGGATCTCATTTTTATTTTGCAGCTCAGGAATTGTTTGGAAAGATTAAGAGGGTAAATGCAATTGTTCAATATGAGAGTGATTCAGGAGCAGAAACAGGTGCTCTTGGTACATTGGAATTTGAAAGTGGTTTATTATGCTCATTAAATTTAATTATTGGTACTCCCTGTGAAGATACCAATTCAATCACAGCATTTGGATCAAAAGGAAAGTTATCATTTCAAGGTTGGTATCAATTATTTGGCAGTCAATCAAAAGAAGAATTACGCCCGATATTTGATAAATATGAGAGATCTGAGTTAAAGCTAATAGATGATTATTGTATGAAAATAGAAAATCCAAATCATCAAGCAAATTTTGTAACATTTAAGGAAGCAGCAAATGTTCAAGAAATTCTGGATGCAATATATAATTCAAATGGAAATTGGATTGAAATCAATAAGTTTTGATTTCGTATCAAGCAATTTAACCAAATAATTAATTTTAAGGTATATTCTTTCTTATAAGTTTTTCAAATTTATAAAGTTGATAGTATTAATAAAATGTTAATTTTGATTAGATTTTATTGATAGAGATTAAATCATCTTTTCTTTCTGCAATTATCTGTTTACAATCTGAATTTGTTAGTAAAAATTCTGCCAATGGGTTTTGTAGGTATTTTTGAATTGCTCTTCTCAATGGTCTTGCTCCAAAAGCACGATCATATCCGGTCATAGCCAATAATTCTTTAACATCAGTGGTAACCTCCAAATCAATTTCCCTTTCTTTTAGAGTGGATTTTAATTCATTTATTCTTAATTCCACTATTTGAGGCATAAGATCTTCATTAATTGGATTGAAGGTAACAATTTCATCAAATCGATTGATAAATTCAGGTCTGAAATAATGTAACAATTCATTCAATACTTCATTTTCGATCTCTACTATATCTTTATAATTTGAAATCAATTCAAATATTTTATCACTACCAACATTAGATGTTGCAATTATTATTGTGTTAGAAAAATCAACTTTTCTACCCTTGGCATCAGTTAATCTACCATCATCAAGTATCTGTAAAAGTATATTGAAGAAATCAGGATGTGCTTTTTCAAGTTCATCCAATAAAATTACAGAATATGGCTTCCTTCTAACTGCTTCTGTTAATTGACCCCCTTCTTCGTAGCCAACATAACCAGGTGGTGATCCAATTAATTTAGCGATGGAATGACTTTCTCTATATTCACTTAGATCCAAACGAACCATCATATCTTCTGAATCAAATAAAAATTCTGCCAAAGTCTTTGAAAGTTCTGTTTTTCCAACACCAGTCGGACCGAGGAATAAAAATGAGCCTAATGGTCTTGAAATAGGATTTAAACCAGCTTTTGCTCTACGAATAGTTTCACTTAGTGATCGAATAGCATTTTCCTGACCTTTTACTCTAGCGGATAAATGTTCCTCCATTCTTAAGAGTTTATCAACTTCAGTTTGAAGTAATTTGGTTACTGCAATTCCAGTCCAGTTAGATATAATTTCTGCGATATCTTCATCTGTTACTTCTTCCTGCAATAGGCTTCCTTCTTGTTGTATTATCTTCAACTTTGATTGTAGTTCGATAATTTCTTTTTCTAAATCAGGAATGATACCATAACGTAATCGACCGGCTTTTTCTAAATCTGCAATTCTTTCAGCCTTAACTATCTCATTTTTAGATTCCTCAATTAATTCTTTCTTTTTGGATATTTCAGTAATTATCTCTTTTTCTTTATCCCATCTTCTTTTTAGTTGTAATAGTGATGAACGATGATTTTCCAGATCATTTTCTATTTCTTCCAATCTTTTTTTAGATACCATATCAGTTTCTTTCTTAATTACCTGTCTTTCAATTTCAAGTTGCCTAATCTTCCGATCTAATATATCTAATTCCTCGGGTACTGATTGAATTTCCATTGAGAGTTTTGCTGCAGCTTCATCAATGAGATCTATTGCTTTATCAGGTAAAAATCGATCTGAAATATAACGATGAGAAAGAGTTGCAGCTGCAATTAATGCTTCATCCTGTATTCTCACACCATGATGAACCTCATATCTTTCCTTCAAACCACGTAAAATAGAAATTGTATCAGAAACGTTTGGTTCATTTACATGAACAGGTTGAAATCTCCTCTCCAATGCTGCATCGCGTTCAATATATTTTTTATATTCATTAAATGTAGTTGCACCAATAGTGGATAGTGTGCCTCGAGCTAATGCTGGTTTTAACAGATTTGAGGCGTCCATAGACCCTTCAGATGCTCCAGCACCAATTACTGTATGTAATTCATCAATAAATAAAATTATTTGACCAGTAGTATGCTCGATTTCATTGATAACAGATTTTAATCGTTCTTCAAATTCACCACGATATTTTGCACCTGCAATCAGAGCACCCATATCTAAACTAAGTAATTTTTTCTTTTTTAGTGAATCAGGTACGTCTCCATCAGAAATTCGTTTTGCTAAACCTTCTGCGATTGCTGTTTTGCCCGTCCCAGGCTCACCAATTAAAACAGGATTATTTTTTCTTCTCCGGGACAGAACATGTATAACCCTACGTATCTCGTCATCACGTCCAATTACAGGATCTAATTTTCCCTGTCTGGCTAATTTAGTATAATCAACGGTATATTTTTGTAAGGATTGGTATTTATCTTCTGAAAATTCATCATTTGCCCGATGTGAACCTCTTATCTCTTGTATTGCAGATTTTAATTCCAAATTTTTGATATTAAATTTAGTAAAGAGAGAGGAAATTTCTTTTGATTCCTCCGGTAATGCAAGTAATAGATGTTCTATAGCGATAAATGAATCTCCCATTTGCTGTATAATATCACCGGCTTTTAGGAAAACCCTTCTAGATGAAGATGATAATTGAGGTTCATTTCCACCTTGAATTATTGGCAATTTAGATATTAATCCCTTTACATTTGAGAGTAGATCATCTGTACTGATGTTAATTTTGCTAAATACAGATTTAATGAAATCATCCTCCTCTTGAATTAACGCGGAAAATAAATGGAGTGGAGTAATTTCAGGGTTATTATTAGTAAACGCAATAGAAAGAGCTTGTTGCATAATTTGTTGAGTTCTTTGAGTTAATCTATTTGTATTCAATTACATCACCTTGTTAAGTATTTAGTATAAATAAACAGTATAGCGTATAAACTTAGTCATTTATACAATAAAGTTATTTATAATTATTTAATCAGTAATTTTACAGGTTTTGATTCTTCAGATTTAGGAAGAACAACAGTTAATATTCCATTTACTAAGCTAGAAGAAGCCTTTTTGGTATTTACTAATGTTTTAAATTTAATCCTCCTTGTTGAATTAGCACGATAAATCTCTCTATGAAGATATTTATGAATGTCTGCATTTGCTTCTTTCGGATCAGTTTCAGTTTCATTAATTGTTGCTGCTTTGATCAAAAGGAATTCAGGTGTTAATTCTACGATTAAATCGTCATTATTAAATCCAGGAACCTGTGCCTTTACTATAAATTCATCATTATTTTCAAGTAAATTAACTGGAATATAATTCTGATTATTAATCAATTGTGCGTATTCTTTTAGTGGATTCATTGTTACTAAACTCATATGTCTTTCCTCTGTGTAAGGCATGTATTTGCCCTAAATTATATAGTCATCCCACTTTTATAAATATATTGTTTGTACTATACCATAAGTACTATACTTATTATTCATTAGTGAAATGATATATAAATAATAACTCAAATAACAATTTATTTTTTTTTCAAAATCAGTAGAGATACTATTTTAAACAAATAAAATTACAATCATTTGGTGATCACCAATTTTCTATCTGCGATTGATACTTTTTTAAGAATTTTCACTCTTTCGGGTTTTGTATTCCTCATTCTCCTAAAATTCTTAAAAAAGAATAAATATACCCTTAAGAATCCATATTTTGATCTTGCAATTTATGCCGGTTGCATTACATTTGTATTTTACAATTTAGATTTATATTATTGGACTACCCAAGAATCAGAATCTATTCGAATATTACTACACTCCCTATCATATGGAGGATTAATTCTATTCAATTATGGTTGGTATCGACATTACAATGCATTATCAACCTATAGCTATATTAGTAATAGATTAGTAAATTTTACCATCTCAGGAGTTTGGTTTTTAATTATTGGATACTATGTATTAAATTCACTATTGAATTTCACAAACATCACCCAAACATCAATTATAACACCACCAGGCATACTGATAACTTATATCAGTCTTGCAACTTGGTTAAACGGATCTATAATTTTCTATTATTCTTTTAATATTTGCAAGGAAGTAAATAATTTTGTGAAAAAAGATCAAACAAAAGCAGACCTTGCAATTACTGGATTGCTACTTTTCGCCAATGTATTCTCATTAATTATTGATATATTGCATACATTTCAAATAATTTCTCCAATAATTAGTTATGTATTTCTGATATGTAGTTTACTTATCTTTGATGTTTCACTTTTATTGTTAATGTATAATTATATTCAAAATTCGACATACCTCTTTTACCTACCACATACAATTGATTCAATACTCATATACAGTTCCCATGGAACTCTAATCTATTCTGAAGACTTTCATGACAAATATCGACTCCAAGAGGATAGGAAACATTTGATTTCCGGATTATTTAATATCTTATCAAATCTCTTCAAAGACACTCTTGCAACCGGAGGACAATTAAATAGTATTACACTTGAAAATTATGATATCATTTTTTCAAAACTACCCGAAGATGCAGGTACAATTGTTTGCATCACTAGAAAAAGTAATTATTTTATTGTCAAAGCACTAGAGGATTTTTCAAAATATATCCCATCCACCCTTATACAAAATCTTGCAGAAAATTATTCAAAACCATCAAATTTTACCAGAGAATTAAAAGAGAATATCCAGAAATTTTTCCCATTCATTAGCTAAACTACACACTAGCCCCCACTTAATGCCTGTGCAATGAATACCATATCTTCATCTCGAATTGGATAATTTACTTCATCTATTTGAACTCCATTAACATAAATACACATATGAGGTCGTATCTGATTCAATTCATTGATAAATCGAAATTTTATCCCAGGAAACATATCATCTAATTCATCTAATAAATCCTTTACATTCACAGAATTAAGTTTAAATATTGAATTACCTCCTGTATATGATGTTAACATTGAAGGAAGACGAATTGTAACCAAAATTATACTACCTCAAGAGAATAAATTTCAGGTAGATTTTTCTGAATACATTGCCAACTTTCACCTTGATTAAAACTAGCCCAAATCTCTCCTGATTTTGTACCTATATACAATCCTAATGGATCCCTACCATCATGAGCAGTAGCTTGTCTCATCACGGTAAACCAAGCATTTTGCTCTGGAAAACCAGAATCTTGGCGGACCCAGGATTTTCCTCCATCACCAGTAGTATATAGAGCAGGTTTACCATTAACACTTGTCCTAGGCCATACATCAGTAGAATCCATTGGTACAACCCAAATTTGATCAACATCCCTCGGGTGAATTATTAATGGAAATCCTGAATCACCAATATCTAATGGCATATTTTCACCAATTCTTATCCATTCGTCATTTTCTTCCAAGTTTAGTCTATACACCCCACAATGATTCTGTTGATACATGATGTTGGGATTTATTGGATGAATTTGCAAGTTATGAACACACTGACCGTATTCAGGATATTGATCAGGTAAGAATTCTGCAAGTACCTTTTTATTCAAATACTCCCAGGATTTACCAAAATTAGTAGATCGTACCACACCACCAGTAGACATGGCTAAAGTAATTATTGATGGATCTTGAGGATTAATATTAATTGAATGAGTTAATTTACCAATAGGAGTCCCAAAACAATTATTAATTATCATATTAATCAAAGGATCTTTGTAGAATGATTCTACCTCATCCCATGTACGACCATTATCTTCTGATTTAAACAATCCATAAGGTGATGTTCCTGCATACCAAGTTGATGGTTCTACTTGATTACTGGAAGATAGCCAAAATACGAAATCAACAACGCGATTATTGTCAGTAATGCTAAATTTTGGAGGTTTTGCACTTTCTTTCCAAGTCTTACAGCCATCATCTGAATAAAAAATCGTAGGTCCTAAATGACCAGTTTTAGTAGCAATTAATGCAATTTCTGAATTTCTATTATCAGGTTTAAAATGGTACACAACATGACCAAATAAAATTGGATCCTGTAATTGCCATGAATTTCGATTGTCATGACTTTCTAGTACGAATGCACCTTTTTTCGTCCCTATAGCAATTCTAACAACCATACACATAATTAGACTCAATAATAATAAAAATTCATTTATCTTAGAATCCTTCAAGCATAAATAACTGAAGCAATTTTTATCACATATGTCATATTCTAGAAGATTTCCATCAAAAACCACATATATTTATAAACTAAGTTTATTTACTAGAATGAGAAAATAAGACTAGAAAAGATGGTTTTAGAAGATACTAGATTTGATAGAAGGATTTCATGTCCCATCATCCGTAAGGCAAATCCAGTTGATTCTGAAAAAATTGCAAGTTTAATACTGAATTCAAATTCCAAGTTCATGGAATCAGTATTCCTCAACAAAAAAGAAAAAGCCTATACTGTTTTAAAAGACCATTATGCTAAATTTACCGAAGGCATTTATGTACTCACAGATGGGTCAGATATTGTTGGTGTAATGAAACTACATCTTCCAAATTTCCCAGTTGGAAAAACAATTTCCTTTCTTAAATTTATATCAAAATTGGGAATTCGTGCAGGATTACGAGCAGGTATTTTATTATCACCATGGGATGAATATCGTATTTCACAAAATGAGTCTTACATTGAATATTTGTATATTCATAAGGATAAAGATCATTTTGAGGGAAGTCAATTACTCCTTGAAAAGGCGTATTATTTTGCAAAACAAGCGAATAGTAAATTCCTCACCAGATATTTACCAGTTCATAATTTTCTAGAATTAGAAGAATATCAAAACTTTGGATTTATTAGAAGAAAAAAGATCAGTTCACCTCTTGCAAAATTACTTCGAGCCAATCATCATAAATGGTATAAGCATACATTATCTATAGATGATAAACCAATAACATTTAAAGAAATAGTGCAGGATAAGTTGGATATTATGAGAGAAAAGTGGAGAGAAAATAGAATAGAAGTACTAAATGCAGTCAGATTAAATGTAGCTCTGACCACCGTACCATTAGTTGCAGGATCATTTGCATATGCAAGAGGATACCCGAATGCTGCTGCCTTTTGGGCCCTCATAGCCATAGCCCATCTACTAGGAGCGAAATTATATTTCCAAGGTTCTTCATTGGGTAGATATGGTATTGCAGCAGGGGTCATTCCAGAAGGATTCAATTTACTTTACAGAGCATTTTTTAAAGCAGATAATTGGTTTGATAGAAGTTGGCTTCTACCACTTAGTTTTTTGACATTTTGGATTGCATATGTGGTATTGAATAATCCAAATGTAAATATATCAAAAACTCAATCACCAGAACAAATCTCGTCTGCATGATGCATTTTGTATCTACAATTATTCATAGTGTTAATTAGAAGTAAATGTTTTTACATTAAACAATTAATTTTTCTTCAATATTTTTTTTCTCAAGCATACGTGTGTTTAAATTATATTCAGGAACAAAATTGATGGTATCTAATTGCAAACAATTTAGACGATCATCCCTACTTTCCTCAGGTAGTCCACGATCATTTATTATTTCTTGCTTCCAATCCCTCAAAAGTGGATGATTTTGCTTTACTTCAGACATATCCAGGGAAGAACTATCAAATTCCTGTAATAATTCATAATATAACATGAGAGAACCATAAATATCTTCAATTCGAGAAATTTCAACTTCTGCCTTCGATCCCATTGCAATTATATTAATCGGTATATTTTTTACCAGATAAGGAATACAATAACGAACGAGCGCTTTTATATTTTTAAATGAACCAACAATAATTTTCTTAGAGCCTTTTGCCAATATTATCCCTCTAGTCCCATTAGTCGTTCGTAATACAACTTTTTTACCAGAAAATAAATTAGGATTGTTTTCAATAAAGTAAGGACTATTGTCATAATCAAATATATGAAAATCAGAAATTTGTCTTTCTCCAATTTTTATCCAGTCTAGATATTGAGAAACATCATCACCCATACGAATGGGACGAATTAATGCATTAGATTCCATTAACGCAATTATTGTATTGGATGCTCTGAAATTATCAAAAATAACAGTAATACCATTAGTTTGAACGGCGGAATTTACTCCTTCTTCAAACTGCCGAACAAATACCGGATACTTGGTATTTCGCAGAATAAGTGGCCTGCTATCCATCTAACTACATATTAGCATAATCCTATACAAAGATAATCAAAAGCAACTAAAAGTCAGATAATTTCTTTATGCATAACTAACAATAATATAAAACATAAATTATTAGAATTTGTAGTGTAAAAGAAAAGAAAAAGTCTATGTATATATAATTTCAAACAAATACATTTCTGATTTGTTATGCAAACATTTTCAATCATGAACAACGATAGTATTTTCAATTAAAAGAATAAAAGTGAATAAAGATGAATACTATCTATCCTATTCATTATGATCTATTCTTAGATATTAATATCGCGGATTTTACTTTTCAAGGTAAGAATGTCATGACTGTTGTTATGAAGAATAAGACATCAAAAGTCACTATTGATTCTTTCAAATTAGAAATTTACAAATGTAAAATAAATATCAACGGAACTTGGAAAGAAATCCAATACGAATTAGATATGGAAAAACAAAAACTACATCTTAATTTCATCGAAGAATTAGATGGAGAATATCAAATAAAAATAAAATATAAAGGTGAAATAAATAAATCCATGATCGGGTTTTATAGAAGTGAGTTTAAGCACAATGGAGAGGAGAAATTTGCAGCAGTTACTCAATTCCAGGAAAATTATGCTAGAATGGCATTTCCATGCTTTGATGAACCAAAATACAAGGCAGCTTTTGATATTAGTTATAGGATAGAAAAACAATATTTTGCAATTTCTAACATGCCAATTATTGAAGAAATAGAAGAAGAAGACAAAAAAATTGTTAAATTTGATCGAACACCAATTATGTCTACATATCTAGTATTTTTTGGAGTCGGAGATTTTGAATTCATTGAAGATGAAGTGAATGGAACCATTTTACGTTTGGTGGCATCACCAGGTAAAGCTTCAGAAAATGGAGAATTTGGGCTTAGCTTTGGAAAGAAAACCTTACAATACTGTGAAGACTACTATGGTATAGACTACCCATTACCTAAATTAGATATGATTGGAACACCTGCTTTTGGACATGGCGCTATGGAAAACTGGGGTGCTATGTTATTTAGAGAGGACTTACTACTACATTTTGGAGAAATAACCTCTATACTGAAGGAAATGAG
>JAOUKW010000473.1 GCA_029882335.1 Candidatus Heimdallarchaeota archaeon
TAATTACAGATGATACAATTGATTTAATGTTATTTTTGGAGATATCTGTAGCAACATCTTTTGTTCTCGTGGGATTGATTTTTGGAAGGGGGAATACAGCAATGCAAATAATAATATTAATTACAGTGTCTGCAATGATAACTACTTTGTTTTATTTTAAATTCATTCCTGATGGAATTGTGATTGCAATGCTTGTCGCTTCTTTTTTCTATATTTTTTGGATTTCCATCATAACTTTCAGTACATTTTCATTGTTTAGAGATTTATTTAGCAATGAAATTTTTGGTACTGTATTATTTTTGGGAAAACCTACAGATGATGGAAAGGCAATGTTTAGTTTATTTGGAATAGTCTTGGCATTGATTAATGGATTTTTAGGTTATTTTATATTTATTAATTCTGGAGATTCTCAATCGCTAAAATATACAGCATTAATCATAATAGCCACTGCGTTTATTGCAACTTTACCTTTAGTTGGACTACAACAAAAGTATGATGTATTTGTAACAATTTTAAATTGGTTTTATATGTTTTCAACCATTAAGATTATCCTATTGGCCTTCAAAGTGCTATCAGGGACATCTGGCTCGACATCATTTTGGGATACTATTTTCTCATTGTTTATGGCTCTGTATGCAATACAAGGAGCAACTGTGAAGGGGATTAAACTTGGAAGAGATGATCCTAAAGATGAGAAAGACAAAAAGGAAAAGAAACAATCGAGCGCCGATGATGATGAAACCGAATTTCAAACTATAGTTTTCTGGCTGAGACGAATTTTGTCGGATAGGGGAATTGTTTTGGTGATCTTGGGTATTGTTCTAGGATATCATACAATGCAAGTACAAACAATTCAAAATAGAGAAAATATATTTAATAAATTTGTATTTACCAAAGATGCAGATATTATTATCTTAGGTTATCAGGTTAGCTTAGCAATAACCTTGTTTATAATTCTTGTTAGTATTTTATTATTTATACTTCTTCCAAGTTTTAGAAACTACGGTAATCCTGAAGTAAAAAGAATCCCTTGGGCCCCACCATATGAAGACTTAAAATTAATGGTTAATGGAATTAGAACTGGCGAAATTTCATGGAAGGCTGATGTTTTCTCATTAATGGCGGGAATTGGTATGGATAAAGTTAAAGGAAAATTTGGAAGAAAAAATCCTGATCAAGATCGGTTGACTGGGACGATTAATCGATGGTTATCTAAGGTAAAGAATAAAGAGAAGAATGAGGAAGATTAAGGTTTATTTTTTGACAATTACAATATATAGATGATTTTGATAATAATTATATATTATATAACCGATATTTAAGTTTTGTTTGAAAATATTATTAGGAGAACAATTCAAAGTTACCTTAGAGGCTATGAACTTCCAAGTTTTTGTTGATAAAGTGGATAAATCAAAAGATGCGATTGAAGTACTAATGGAAGAGATAATTTCCAATGTTGGTGAAAATAAGCTAAATATCAAAGTTTGGAATATCGCGAAAGATGATGAGGCTAGAGAAGCAGCAGAAAAATACAAAGTAGATGAAGTGCCTGCTCTATTACTAGAAAATGTGAGAATTAGTGGTCAAATTAATGAGTATTTCTTGTTAGCATGTATCGCTCACATCCTTACGGCTGATGGAGATGATCAAAAAACTGCGAAGATAGTTCTTGATGATGATAGCAATCAAATTAGAATGAAGATTGCTTCAACTCTTCTAATGCACCAAATTCATATACGTGATGAAACAAAGACATTTTTACTTTTAATCAGAGAAGATACTGATGAAATTAATCTAGAAAAGATTGTAAATTATGCAGATAACGGTGCTACTGTATTCATACTTACGAATTTTAAGAATGGTAGTCAAGGAAACGCTATTGCAGCATTGGGTGCTCATGAAAATATTCTCCTAGGTCATATTTTAAGATCTAATATCCATATGACACTTTCGATCACTGTACGAAAAGGTAGACCATTTTTTGGTGCATTCATCAGAGGAAAAAATAAAAACAATGTGTACACTGGAAAATGGAGTCCATTACTTCATGATACTGTTAGTGAGTTGAAGAATTTCTATGTACCTTTGTTTCAAACTGCTTCTCCCATAATGTTAGATGGTGAGATTCCAGAACCTGTTGAGACAAATAGATTGGTTGCAAAAGTAAAAGATAACATTGAGGTATTAAGAGCATTGTTCTTTTAATAATATTGAAAAAATAAGCAAGAAATTAAGTAAATTAGATGACAATTGATTTAAATTTAACTTAATTTCTATACTTAAAATTAATATATTATTATCTATTTTATTTGTTTTCTTCAAAGAATAGTCTGTTGGTAGTATATTACTTTGTTTAAATTTTTACTTTCGTAATACTTTTGATATATATGCTAAATTTTTAAAATAAACAAAAATTAACAGAATAATGAAAATATCGAAACCCTACTTATTTATTTCACTCACAATTTTATCGTGGGGTGTAACTGCTCCCTTGGTGGAAATTGGTTTAAATTTTATTGGGTTATTTCCCTACTTGGCATATCGGTTTATAATTGCTACACTTCTTCTATTACCCTATATTCTCCTTAAGAAACAAGAGGAGATAAAGATATTAATTCGTAATAAATGGGTTTGGGTAATTGGTTTGTCTGAATCTTTAGGTTTATCATTTCAATATGTTGCTCAATCGAATGGCAGTGCACCTGGTATCACTACTTTACTAATTTTATGTTATGTGTTAATGGTTCCATTTTTATCTCGTTTTATACTGGGTTCTCAAATTAAGAAAAATTATTTGTTTGCCATAATTATTGGATTGGTTGGTGTTTATATGACGACTGTTGATAATAATGAGTCTTCAAACTCTGAATCTTTATCCGTATTTAATTTAGTATTATTGTTAATAGCTGCGTTTTTTTATGGTTTATATTTGGTAGCTACTTCTAAGATTAATAGTATTGACGATTTAGATGTGGATACACACTCTCTATTTTTTTTGGTATTAATGATAATT
>JAOUKW010000474.1 GCA_029882335.1 Candidatus Heimdallarchaeota archaeon
CAAATCAAGAAAAAACAATTAATTTATTCATGGCCTTGTTTTATTTCACACAATTACTTGTTCAAGGATACTCTGATTGGTAGTGAAACATATATAATACTATAGAGGTATATGGAAAACAACTGAGACACCAAAGGATATCAGGGAAACGTGGGAAGGAGGTACTGCTATTGTCCTTACAAAAGAGGAAAATAGTAAAAATTTAAGAGACCTAGGGTTTAATCTCATTCATTCGTCCATTTATCATGAACCTAACTGGTGGTTTAATTATTATGATGATCGGGGATCAACTGAAATTTGGAGAAGAGAGAGAAGAAATTATGAGTTACATCAGGATCACTTGAGATTAGGATTGTTTATTGTTGAAAAGTAAGTCAAGAATTACTAAATCACGATCTGACAATAATAGTTTATTACCAATTCAACATGTTGAATTTTTCGTATAATTCTAATCAAATGAGATATATGATATTAATAGACTGAATATAGAATATTTTATTTAGTTTATAACTAAACAATGATTATTTTTAAATTTTAACTTATATGCTTTATGATGGTGATTGATTATACTTTATCCAATCTCTGATTTCAGTTATTTTGTTTTTATAATTCTCCTTTGCCACTTCAGAAGTAATGGTTATTAGCCAAAGTGTAAAAAAGATGGGGAATATAGGAGATATGAATAATCCACGATATAGATACATTTCAGCAAATATGTGATAAGCTGCTTCAAGAAAATATGCTAAAGGAACTATGAATGATATCATATTCATCTTAACTCCATTCCTTAATGTTTTATTAACCTTATAGAGTGGATTGGTAGTCACTTTCCAGAAAATACCAAATAAAACAAGGTAATTGAAGAATAATAACCCTTCGAAAAATGATTTGTTATAACCTATCAGATAAAACAGATAAAGACAAAATAGTGACCATGTCAAAGCAGTATATGTACTTGTCATGTCTTTGACTCTAATTTGATAGCTCCTTTTATCTGATGATTTAGTCTTAGTTGTCATCAATACTTCACTTTTGAAATCCAATTCATTCCTAAGGGTTTTTCCAATTAATTCGGGGTCTCCTAATTTTTGAATAGCAGTTCTAATTAAATCAGTTGTAATAACCTGATTATTACCACTTTTAATTATACAATAATTAATGATATGCTCGCGTAATTCTTCAATTGAGTCAGTAATTTCTCTAGGAGTCATTTTTGCCTCAAATAGTTTTATACTAACCTTTTGAAGGTAGACTTCTATTAAATTATTTGCCTCATCTGTAAATTCGTATTTCTCTATTTCATTCATAATTTATTTCTCCTTTATTAATTATCTCCAATATTTTCTACGATTAGTAGATTTTTAGACATTAACTCAAATAAATGTGTTTGATATTGTTTGGATTGCATACCTATTGGTGCTTGCATGAATAATTTGAAGGGAATTTTTCCTCTTCTGACTGCTAAATGAGATAATGTTCTCCTCATGCCTCTTTTTCTTCTCCATTGGATGAATTTGATTAATGATAACATAACTAACATAGTAGATGATGATATACTAACTATTTTGACAACAAGTAAACTCCCTATACCAAAATAAATAGGAATTATACCTTGTACAAATCCGATTAGAGCTACCCAAGTTTCATATGGCATAGATTCATGCACAATTATAAATCCCAAAGAAACAATAGTTCCCATAATTAGCATGGTCAAAATTAGATTAGTTAAAAATCCACCTTGGTTACGAAATTGAGTGTACTTATATGATTTGGATAATTTTAATTGTATCTGAACATAATGTGAATATTGACTGAAGTCTTCAGATACAAATTGATGATGAAAATTAGTTCCACTATTCATATTATTCTTATGTATCTCTCTATATTCATTAGTAGAAGGATAACCAACAGTAACTGTTTTAGATTGATTTACGGGAGTATTTTGAGGATTTGATTGCATTTCAATCGGAGTATGTCGTGTATTACTACCATTCACATTAGATTCTTTAATCTGATTTGCATTACTTGTTGACTCTTGACTTTGGTTTGAGTTGTTTTTTACCTCTTGATTCTGAATTACATTGGTTTTTATCACTTGTTTGCGTGATTGCTGAACATTACTTCTAGCTTCACTGGTTGTAGATTGATCCCTTACCAATTTTAGATCATATGTATCAAATATTGATGAAGGATAAAAATATAGGCCTAACAGAAATACAATGAATACTACAATTATAATAGGACTATTTATTGCTATATAGAAAACCCATAAGCTGAAGGGCGAAACTGCAAATGATAATCCTAATGATATTATTAATATAAAGGAAAGAGTTGATGGGTTAACAGACAACTCATATTTATTTAATGTGATTTTTTGAACAACATTAAGGATCAAGAGTGGTATAAGCATAAATGAATTCATTGCTGCAAGATCATCCCATCCAATGAACCATCCCATTAACATATTAGACAATATAACATTGGAAATCATCAATATATTTAATTTGATCCAATAACTGTTTAACTTTTGGTTTATATTTGATAATATGATAAATGCAGATGTAACAAAGAAGAGAATAAACCAATAACCTTCCACTAAATAAATCGAAAAATGAGCAAAAAATGAAATAATTAATATTGGTAGTAAAACCTTCATTGAATTAATCTTTGCATCTTCAACAATCTTTGGTTCATTTTTTACCTTGGTAAATCCCTTTGTAACATCAATTTTTTTAGGTAACGTAAATGTGAATAAAACCTCATCTTTTTCTTTATTGAAAAAATTTTTCTGGTTGAATTCCATTCTATTACGTATTATTCCTTCTAAATTGAATGCTTTCTTAACTTGAATTTGAAATTCGATGGCACTAAAAATAGCCTCTCTTTCATTATTCAGTATGTCTTTGATATCATTTTCATGATACTTTTCTCTCAACATATCACCTAAATTGTCAATGTGTAAGTTAATTTCCTTTAGGTCATGAGAGGATATTTGAGGTAATATTT
>JAOUKW010000089.1 GCA_029882335.1 Candidatus Heimdallarchaeota archaeon
CAGATTTATCTTTTGGATCAATGATCCAAACCTCTAGGACACCAAATTCAAGATATTTTGGTAATTTTTCATTAATATCAGTTTATCGATTAGAGGGCGATAGAATTTCTACAACTAAATCAGGACCTCCTTCAAAATAAGTAGGTTTTATGCGTTGTTTATTTTTATTGGAATAGAAAATCACATCAAGTTCAGGTGCCCACTCATCATTTAATTTAACCATAAATCTGGATCCTATTGCTCCACCAATTGATTTTGATTTACCAATCGAATCTAGGATAACTAAAACTATTTTAAAAATTGTCTCATGCTCAAAATTTGCAGGCGGAGTAATAATTACTTTACCACCTCTTAATTCACAAGATATATCTTCCTCGTTAAAAGATAGGTAATCTTTAAAGGATACATTATCAATTTCTATACAATAATTTCCTAATATTGGCTTATCTCCAACGAGAATGGACATGTTCTAATTTCCATATGATTGATTTAAGTATAAATGCTAATGTAACATTATGTAAAATAGTTCTAATTGCTAATTATTTCAATGATGAATGCATTATCATTTATAAATCCCTCAATATTTCAAGTGTAAAAATTGATTAGAGTTGATCTATAAAATCATAAATCTAGATTCATTACCAAATATTAGATATTATTTAATTATTAAGTTGATAAATAATATCTAATTCTACTTTCTTAAATTTATCTTATTTACCTCTAAAATACATTGCAGAAATATATATTGGATATTTTGGATAAACTTTAAACCTATTATAAACTCATTGATTGGATTTAGTTTCTTACTTATTCTCAAATGAAAATTCTATTTGAAATATTTGTCTTTAACAAGATTGGAGAAACTGTCTATAAGTGTAATATCCAAATTAAAATACTGCTGTAAGAAATAATAATCAAACCCAAGGCCATTCATATGCTCAATGCGATCCCTAAGTTGCTCAGGTGTGCCGACCCAACTTCCAGGATAGTGAGGATCATAAATACGAGTACGCATTTCATCTGTTGTAATTTTATATAACTTAGCACGTTCTTCAATAAATTTATCTATTTCTTCTTGTGATTCACTTACAAAAGCTCCGAAAATAAATAGTGACTTTCCAACAGATTCATAATCTCTTCCAATTGTATTACAATGATTTTTCAGAGCTGCTAATTTTTTATCTATTTCCTTGGGGGCTATACTGAATAAATTACAATAATCTGCATATTTGGCTACAAGTTTTAATGTTCTTTTTTCTCCACCTCCACCTATCATAAATAATGGGTTATCTGGTTTGGGTGATAAAACAGCATCTTTTATTCTGTAATGTTTGCCTTCAAATGTAGCTCTTGGTTTAGACCACATCTCCTTTATTATTAAAATAGATTCCTCGAGCATGTCCATTCTATCCTTAACTGCTGGAAAATCATAACCATAGGCTTCATACTCAATTTCTTTCCATCCAGCTCCAATACCAAATTCCATCCTACCGTTAGATATCATATCTAGTGTAGATGCAATCTTTGCCAATAAAGCTGGATTTCTATAATTATTTCCTGTTACTAAAGTTCCCAGTTTTATTTTATTCGTAAGTGTTGCTGCAGCACTTAATACACTCCAGGCTTCCAAAGCATGTCTATTTTCTGATTGATTGTCTAAAAAAAAGTGATCACAAATGTAGAAAGAATGGTATCCTAATTCCTCTGTTTTATGAATGACTTTTTTTGTCAATTCCCAATCATATCCAGCCTGATTTTCAATTTGAATAGAAAACTTGGTGGTCATAATTTCAATTTAATTATCATCATTATAAAACTTGATATAAATGTAGAATGATTCTATAAAGTTTTACATTTATTAATCAGACTAAAAATATGAATTAATCAAAAAACAATAATTTGACTTTCTTAACATTATTTTTTTATTTTGATCAATTAGAATAAAATTCTTAATAATTTTAGTTCATTGAATTGTGATTCCATAAACTTTGGTGGAATATCATTCCTATATCCATTTTACGTGATGATTTGATTATTACTTCATTCTGATCAATGACTATGGTCATAGTATCAACAGATATGATTTCTTTAATAAATATAATTAAATAAGAATTAAATCTATTATATATTCGCGAAATATTTATTTGTCTCTCTTATGTTGAAAATTATGAAAGACTCATCATCAACCTCGAGTGAGATGGGTTTTAATAAATATCTTCATTCAAGTTCTAAAAAAGAAGAAATAATTAAATTATTCACAATTCTTGGCTATGACATAAATAACAAAGAATTATCAATTGATAGTTTTGAAATACCCGTATCTAAATTTAACTTTATTATTGAATTTTCATTATTATGTGAATTTGATCTGATTAGGATACTGTATTTGAAATTAGATAAACCTGCAAATGAATTCGAAACAAACATAATTCAGCAAATTAGTAAATTCTATCCTTACACTATTATCTTTCTCACATATTTCGATGTAAATACTGTTAGTTATCTAATTCACCCTGTACAAATTCAAAAAGCAATACAATTGCAACGTTATATAATTGATACTATACCACATGCACGAAATCGAATTGAACAACTCTGTTTACTTGAGATTTATCATGATGACAATTTCAATTCTGTATTAATGCGAATCCAGTCTGCATTTAGTGTGGATGAGCTCACTACTAAATTTTTTAAAGATTTTAAACAAACTTATAAATTAATTCAATCCGATCTCGCAACAGATCTCTCTTTAAAGGAACAGCCTGGTTCAATTCTGTCAAGTATCTCTCTACAAATACTGAATCGATTGATATTTTTATACTTTATTCAAAAGAGAGATTGGTTTGATAATAATGGAAACTATTTGCAAGTCTTATTTGCAAAACACAAAGCAAATGGCACTAAAAATTCAAACTTTTACCAAGATTATCTTTTACCAATATTTTTTCTTGGCTTGGGTGGATTAATTAAACAAAAAAATAACGAACTTAAACATGTAAATTCGAAATTTAACTCCTACATCAGTTCCATTCTAAATCGATTAACTCCAGATATATCAAAAGTGATTCAATTATTTCCTAAAGTAGGTGGTAATTTATTTGAGGTAAATGACCTAGATCTACACAATTACATTTTATCAGATAATATAGTTGAAATTGTTATAGATAATTTATTTGAAAAATATGACTTTATTATGAAAGGAGATGATATCTACGATATTTGCATTGGAGTAAATCTTGATATGCTCGGTGATATCTATGAATCACTCATTTCTGAGGATGAAAGAGGTCAAGCAGGTATATTCTATACTCCTCGAGTAAAAGTCTTATTCATCAATCAATTGGCTGTGTATCAGAACCTAAAAGAACAAACATCTATACCATTATCCTTACTTCAAGTACTGATTTTTGATCCAGCTAGAATTTCAACACTTCAAATTAAAAATAATGATAGACTCACTTTAATTGATACCATTGAAAACTTACGAATTATCGATCCTGCTTGTGGAAGTGGAGCTTTTCTAGTATCTATGGCTCAATTGCTTGTGAATATCCTAACATTACTTGATCCAATAAGACCACGAATTCAATTAAAATATCTAATCCTTCAGAATATTCTATTTGGTGTAGATGTTAAGCAATGGGCTTTGCAAATGACTCAATTGCGTTTGTGGTTGTGGTTTCTATCTGACTACACAAATGGTGATAATAAAGATATGCAATTGGATTATTTTGATTTAAGTAGGCATGAAAGTGATATACAACCTGTACTTCCCTTATTAAATCTCAATTTACAAGTTGGAGACGTATTATTATCAGAAGTTATCGAAAAACAACAGATGTTAAACATTACTTCTCCAACTCAATTTAACTGGCGTAATAAGTTTGTAGATGTATTTCGGTTAAAAGGTGGATTCGATATAGTTGTAGGTAATCCTCCTTATATTCGATCTGAAGAGATATATCCACCTTATCTAGATATTAATCAATTAACTTACATACAAAAAAGGAAATTAAATAGTTTATATAAAGAGCAGTTGAAACAACAAATGCAACGTATACATTCAGAGTACTCACACAATGAAAAACAAGATTATATGGTTTATTTTATTTATCTAGGTATTTATCTTTTAAATCAATCTGGTGTACTTTCATTTATAATCTCTGATTCATGGATGAATATGAGTAATGGTTTTGAACTTCAGAAATTTTTAACTAAGAACACTAAAATCATAAATTTCATCACAAATATTTCTCAGCGTACTTTTGATGCACAGGTGAATACTTGTATCATGACTCTTGTTCATTCAACAAAAGATAATGATAGAAATCTAACAAAATTTATAAGCTTCAAGGGATCTAATATTGATTCAGAATATGACCCCAAATTATACATTAAATTACTGAATCTTAATCAAGATTATTCAACAGATACTTATAGTGTAAGAATTCGTACCCAAGCAGAAATTCATAATAGTTATGGATTTGAGCTATTGGAAAAAACAAATGAAATTCAATTTAAGAAGTTCAATGGTAATAAGTGGGGTAATCTCTTGTTTCGTACTCCTGATTATTTTATTAATTTAAGACAAACTTTGCTAGATCGATGTTCAGACCAAATTATAGAAATGAAAATGATCCCCGGATTAGAAATAATTTATGGGAATAAAACTGGTTTTACTAATTTTTTTTTCCCCACACAAGATTTAATTAAACAGTTTAGATTACCTTCAAATTATCTACAACCATGTATCAAATCACCAAAAGGATTTCATTTTTTATCAACATCAAAATTAAATAAACTTGCTAATGGAAATCAAATTTTGGTTATACCTCAGACTTCGAATCTACCCGTAGAGTTACATCAATACATCAAAATGGCAGAAACAAATCGAAAATTCAATAACAATAACCCACCACAATTTCGACCTTCATTGAATTGGGGTTTGAATATTCCATGGTATTGTATTCCACTGAAAAATAATCCACCTCGAATGATGGTTGGTCGATTTACATACGATATGTACCGTGGTTATTACAATGATGATTTTACACTTGCTTCAGATGCTTTTTACTTACTCGATATTCCTGACAAAACCACAATAGAGATCAAGGCTGTCTGTGCTATTCTTAATTCTTATTTTGTTGGAATCAATTCTGAGTTATTGGGGAGAATTGAAGGTGGTGGTGTATTACAGGTACTTAAATGGGAACTTGAACGATTTTACATTTACAATATCAATAGTTTCAATGATTATCAAATTCAAGTATTGGCAAATTTATTTGATAAACTTAATACTGTATCTGTAATCAATGAGTTTTCAAAATATAAAACTATCAAACAAGACATTGACGACACCATTTTGAAGTTTTTAGGTTATTCCGATCATAGCTTAATCGCGTCTCAATTAAAAGAATTCTACGAAATACTGGTAAATTATCGAATTGTGAGTGGTCGAGGTAGTTGATTATTGTAATTGATAAATTGTATCATAAATCATCTTAGAGCTGGTTTTGAATGTTTTTATAAATAAAATTATTTTTCATTTTACTTCTTAAATTGTTTTATTATTAAGATAATCATTATAACAAAAGGGATTACCATCCATTTAATATAATGTGAAATAAGTAATATTCCATCTAGACGCAATTTTACTATATTATTTGAAGGATTATAAATAATTAGATTTATTTTATCCCTTGGTACTTTATAATCTCCCTTGATTTGTTGTAATCCAGTTACATCAATTTTTGTAGCATTAAATGAATAAATGACATCAGCAGACAGATTAACGGACATGGAGTTATATAATACGAAATAATAATCTGATGATCTATTTGTCATGAGGTGATAGGTAAAATCCATACTATTAATACGATAATCTGCAGATTCAGTATTTGCACCTTTGCTATCTTCCCATTTATCATAATTAGTTGTAGAGTGAAAAACTAAAAAGGTGACTGAGGTGTCTTGAGATACAAATGAAAAGGTTATATTGGAATTCGGATTAAAATATCGATAAAATCTATGAAAGCCATTATTACTTATATCTACTGTTTTGTAGGTGGTGTTATGATATCCATCAATGTAGTTAAATGATTGGTCTTCTGAAACAAAAAATTTAATTTCTTCATGATCAAAATTGTACTGGATATTTGGTGTATCAAGAGTAGTAACGACAGTGGTTTCTGGTGTTATATACATCGAAATATCTACGGTAGTACTATACATAAAAAAAAAGAGCTGAATCATAAAAAAAATTAATATGTACAATATTATATTATCTGATTTGGAATTAGATGATGATTTGTTTCTACTTTTATTCGAATTATAATCTCCATCATCTCCAAAACTATCAAAACTACTACTAAAGTCAAAAGAACCACCACCGTCCATCATTAATTGGAGAATCAAAAATTCATAATTAAATTTTATTAGAATCTAATGTACAATTGCACATAATAGACCTGTATAATCGCATAATGTGGAGATAATAAAAACATAAAATGTTAATAAACTAAAACTCATTAATTTGATAAATATTCAAAGAATAAACTAAATTAAATAACTTTATCCCCAAAAATTCTCTTTAGTTAAGTTAGTTTAATAAAATAAAAATAGTAATTTAGAATTGAATTTTATGTTATCTAAATTGTCGAGACAGAAAGTTACAATTGAAGAATTCAAAATTATCGATCCTATTACTGAAGAGAAAATAGCTGTTTATTTCAGTTTGTTCTATATTTTCCTTGCAGTGATTATTGGTTATCTAATCACATTATTTCCACAGACAATTGCAGGAGCGACTGATTTTACCCTAAGCTATGTCTATATGATTGTTTTCAAAATTTTCTTTCTTTTAATTTTACCTTTGATATGGTTTTACAGAAGTGATTATTCAATCAGAGATATTTCACCTAAATGGACTTCATCATTCAGAAGTTATCTTGTGTTATTCATAAGTCTAATTATTGGAATATATGTAAATTTAATTAATTTAGAACGTCTAGACTTACTCAAATCTGCAATGTCAAATTTCAGTACTCAAGAATTAATTTTGCGGATATTTCTAGGAATCTTATTTGCTTTGATTGGGGCAGGAATACCTGAAGAATTAGTATTTCGAGGATTTGTTCAAACAAGGATTGAAAAAACTAGAGGTAGAATATTTGCAATATTCTTTACAACTTTATTTTTTACTTTATGGCATTTACCTACAAGATACTTTAATGCCAGTGGTGTAGAAGGAACGGCTGGTGACTTAACATCTGTGATAATTGGAACTGGAATACCTGTTTTTATTGTCGGATTAATAATTGCCATTTTTTGGGATAAATTTAGAAATCTACCCGCATTGATTTTATTTCATTGGGGTGTTGATATTATTCCATTTATAGAGGCTTTTCTTCAAATTGCTCGATAATCTCCCACACGAAATAACTAAGTTAATTATCATATTATTACTTGCTTGAGTTGCTTGTTTAAGACTATACGTTAATTTAAATTTATAATTTTGGTCTATCCTTTTATTTTTATTTATTCTTTAATCAATATTGTTAATGATTTCCTTTTATTAAAGATTATTGTAATAAAGATCAACCCAATCAGTGAAATTAGATAAGTTTGTATGGATTGTTAAAATTTAATGAATTGGTAGAATTGGTAATAAGATTGACTATTAGGTTATTCATCTAGTAATTGTGTTTGTGAGGAATTTACAATTATTATTTATTGAACCAAAAATATCAAATCTATTTTCCCATAATTTCCGACCAAAATTTATTATATCATTACTTAGTTTTATTATAGTTTTTTACTGCTACTAAAATAATGAAAAATAACTTAATAACAATTGACACAAAAGTAATGACAGGAACCCCATGATGATTATCTCAGGGCAGAAATTGAGTACTTATTTGGTGAAATCAAACTCCAGTATCCAATTATCAGTGATAAACTTGAACACAAAATGCATAATTCCTGGTAGTGTCAATTTTAATGGTATAATCACAAAAATCAATTAAGAAGGTTGAAAAAAGAGTTAATGAATTTTGGAACTAGCTTAGAATCCAATTATTTGATTTCACCTGTTTAATTAATAAAAATTGTAATTATTTCAGTAGTCTATTATGGTTTATATAATCCGCAAATTCTGTTACCAATTCCTCATATCCTGCTTGAAATTCTAAATTACTGTGATCTGCTTCATCATAGAATTGTACTTTACAATCAGATATGGTTTTTTTAAATCTATTTGATTTATAATATGGAAAAACATCATCAAATTTACCATGAATTATTAAAGTTGGTGTATTGACATATTTTGAGGAATGTAATGGGGAATAGTCCTTTCTTCGTTTATCCCAAAATATTATTAGTTCTGTTATCAATATAATTGCTAATGCAAAGAAATACACTGATTGTTTAAATATTGGTTTGTAAACATCAATTAATCCTCCTGGGACTGAAGACATTGGTGCCTCTATAATTGATCCCAATACTAATTTATTTCTTGAACTAACTATAAGGCTTGCACCTCCTCCAATTGAATGTCCATTAAGGATTATTGGTTTTCCCCACCAGTTAACTATTGCTTCAATATCAATACTAAATTTTACAATACTCATACCAAATCTTTCTTTATCTGAATTTCCATGGTCTCTGGCGGAGATCAAAATAGTGATATATCCTTTTTTACCATAGTATCTTGCTCTGTCCACCATTCTACCTCTATTTCTTGCCCAGCCGTGTGTGAGTAAAATTGCTGGTTTAGATTCATCAACATTATTCGGAGTAACTATCCATGCCTCAATTTCTTTGTTTTTTGCAGTCTTAATTTTTTTATCCTGAATAACTCCCCAATCTGGTGTTTTATCCACTGGTTTTCTCGGAAAATTAGCACCAATTAGAATGAGGATGAAGGTAAATAAAAAGTAAATTAGAAAACCTATTCCTAACTGGACCAATACATCAATAGTTTCCACATCTATTTTAATTAATCGTAAAATTTCAATGTTTTTATAGTTTTAGAAAAATAAGTTGTTAAAAGAAAATTAGATCTTGATTTGGTTAGAATATAAAATCCAAAAGGGTTGTGGATTCTTCTAATTTTCTAAGACGATTTGAAAGATTGAAGATTTCCTTATTATTTTCCAATGGTGCTAATATTTCTTCCAGCACTATTTTTGCTTTTGATGTATTTATATCTTGATCATTTGTATCAACAAGAGATAGAATTTTTAATGATTTCCATAAAATAAATCTATAATTCGTTTTCTTAGCTAATTCTCTAACCAATTTCAAATGTTTTATTCCTTCTTCATGATTTCCTTGTAACAATTGATTTAGCCCAAAAATGAAATAAGATTGTTGTCCAAAAATGTTTATCATATTTCTTTCATTAATATATTCAATACATTGTTCAATGTACAAATTGGAATTCTGAAGATCGTTTTGTAGAATTTTACACTTCGCTAAATTTTCTAACACATATGGTCTAAATATCCACATGGGGGCACTGTTAACTTCTAGTGCACTTTTCAAGTACTTTTCTCCTTTTTCAAATTCTCCTTTTCTTAGGTAATACAATCCAAGATCCGCAAAAACTAAAGTTTCCCAAAACTTACCAGCATTTGTTGTTAGAGTTTCATCTATTTCACTCATCAAACTATCAAAATTAACTAATAGAGAGGTATCAAATACTTCACTCAACAATAAAAGTCTTGAATCAATAATTGAGGTCATTCCAGCCATGTTTGTAACATCCCTTATTTCATAGATTTCTTTTAAATTTGACCAGCATTGAACATAATCTGCTGTTAATTCTTGAATGAAGATTAAATTTATATTTGCATTAACAAATGGCTTGCCTGCATTAATTTCTGCTGCAATGGCCTTTGCTTTTTCAAGAAATTCAATTGCTTTATTTGGATTTCCTTCAATATATTCTATATATTGAACACCGAATACATAAAACATACTGGTTATAAATGGATAATTTTTTCCTTCTAAATCCATATGAATCTGCTTAAGAAAGTCTTTAGCATCATCAAATTTTGTATTGAAGATTAATGAATTTAATTGCACTACTTTAAAATAAATTGCTGTATGTTCATCATTTGCTTGGGAAGATATCTGAGAAGCTGTTCGTTCTGCTTCAAATGAATCTGCGAATCTTCCATCGCTTTGATACATAACACATCTTAATGCAGCTATTTCAATTAATCCCTCATTAAATTGAATAATATTTGCTATTGCATCAGCCTGTTCAATATATTCTTCTGCCTTAGTAATCTCTACATTATTTCCATAGATGATATTAGAGGCCAATTTATTTAATGAAGTGACAATTCCTTTTTGATCTGATTTTTCTTTTGATTTTGTATAGAGCTCATTAAATATTTTATCAGACTCTTCAATTTTTCCATTCAAGGTTAAAGCAGTACCAAGTCCAACCAAAACTTCTTTTGTTAAATCAAAATGTATTTCATCTCCCATCACTTGGTGTACTTGCTTAAATATTTCAATAGCTTCTGAAGTAGCATTTGCTTTCAATGCTTTATTTCCATTTTCTATTATAAATGGAATTGCTTCATGGTATTCGCGTGCTTCAAATAGATGTCTACCTATCTCTGCTATTTGTTTATGGTTAATATTCATTAAACATTTAGCCGTGCGTTTATGCAGGTCTCGTCTTGTTTTTAATAATAACGAGTTATAAGCAACTTCTCTAGAAAAAACATGTCTGAAAAAATACTGCTTGTCTTCATTATAAACATCCTGTAATATTAAGTTTTTATTTTCCAAATCAGCTAGACTAGTATCAACATCAATTTCAGAGGTTAAGCAATTTAGAATTTCATATAAAAATTCTCTACCAATTACAGAAGCAGTTTGGGCAACTCTTCTCGACATTTCATTCAATTGATCGAGTCTAGTTTGAATTAATGCAGCTAGGTTATCTGGTATTTTTATATCTTCTATACCAATTTGAACAATCCAAGTATCTCCCTTTTGAGTTATTATATCCTGATCTATCAAAGAACGAATTGTTTCTTCAACGAAGAATGGATTACCTTGACTTCTCTCCACAATATTATCTATTAATTTGGTAGGTAAATCTTCACTTTTAAGTAAATTTGAGATTAGTTGTTTGGCTTTTTCCTGATTCAAATTCTCAATTGGAAGTTCAAATTTATTGTCGAAAATTTCACCATTCAAATAATGGAACAATGGAGAAGCAGCAATTATATTTCGGGACAAGAATATTATCAATATGCTCTTATCTTTTGTTAAAGTACTGATGAATTCTATTATTTTGGATGAAGAATGGTCTATCCAATGTACATCATCAAAAACTAATATTAACGGATTTAAATTAGCAATTATCTCAAATAATTGATTCAATGCAATATTTGTATTTCTCTGAATTTCATTAGCCTCAAGAAATACTATTTTTGCTTGATCTTCTGGTGGTAGTGTAATATTCAATATAGTAAGAATATATGGTCTAAGCTCTAAAGAAGCCGCTATTTCATTTAATTTCTGTGTAATTACATCTGCTCTTTCATTATCGTTCATTGATAGCTCTATATCAAAATATCTGTTGAGTAAATCAATAAGTAATGCATATGGGTGATTTATTTGGAAGGAAAATGCTTCTCCAAATAACCACTTAATATTTCCTCCAACTTCCTGGAGAGCTCCTTCAATTGTGAGATTATTATAAAATTCTCTAATCAATCTTGATTTACCAAGACCTGCTTCTCCAGAAATATATACAATTGAACCTTGGTTAATTTTCAAATCTTCAAATCTATCAAGAAGTACATTTATTTCTGCCTCTCTACCGATAAATCTTATATCAAATCCACTTAATCCTCTTTTCTCTTCTGGTTTCTCCTTTTTCTTTAATATTTTATAGGTTACTATTGGTTCTTTCT
>JAOUKW010000476.1 GCA_029882335.1 Candidatus Heimdallarchaeota archaeon
AGCATTGACTTAGGACAAGAAGGTGGACACACAAAAAGAAGAATTGCTCATACAGGAGATAGTACAGGTAAAACGATACAAGAAAAATTAATTGACCAAATCAATCAAAGGAATAATATTCAAGTTTATGAACATCATATTGCTATTGATTTAGTAAATATTAATGGTCAAATCGCAGGAGCATATGTGCTAAATGAAAAATCTGATGAAATAATTAATTTTTCAGCAAAAATCACCACTATAGCAACTGGAGGAGTTGGTAAGGTATTTTTATTTACTAGCAATCCAGATAGTGCCTCAGGAGATGGAATAGCCATGGCATATCGTGCAGGAGCGACCATTTCAAATATGGAGTTCATCCAATTTCATCCTACTATCTTTTATCACCCTAATTTTCGTTCATTTCTTATTACAGAAGCATTACGGGGAGAAGGTGCAGTTTTATTAAATGAACAAAAGCAAACCTTCCTTGATAATGTTCATCCGCAAAAAGAATTAGCACCAAGAGATATAATCTCAAGAGCAATTGATTTGGAAATGAAGAGGTCAGGTAGTGATTACGTATATTTGGATATCTCTTTCAAAGATTCTCAATTCATCAAAAATAGATTTCCAACAATCTACACTACGTTACTTAAATATAATGTAGATATAACGAAACAACCAATACCAGTTGTACCTGCAGCTCATTATACAATAGGTGGCATTCGAGCAGATATTAATGGTAAAACAGACATTCAAGGATTACTAGCAATTGGGGAGGTATGTTATACAGGCCTACATGGAGCAAATCGATTAGCAAGTAACTCATTACTAGAAGGTGGGGTTATGGGTATTGAGGCAGCAAAATACACAGAAGAATTAATCCAATCCGGCAAGGTTAAACTATACTCCTTCCCACCATGGAAGGTAGGTGATGCTATAGATAGTGATGAAAAAGTCATCGTATCTCACAATTGGGATGAATTAAGAAGATTAATGTGGTCATATGTTGGTATTGTTAGGACAACAAAGCGATTACTCCGAGCAAAAGAGAGAATTGAGATGTTAAAACACGAGATTCAGGATTATTACTGGGATTACAAAGTAAAGAGTGATGTAATTGAACTTCGAAATCTAGTACAGGTAGCAGAACTGATTGTGAATTCTGCATTATTTCGAAAGGAAAGTAGAGGAGCTCATTTTACCAGCGATTTTCCAAATACAAATGGTATTGCCAGAGAGACGCTAAATCAGAAGAATTTAGGTGTATTCCAATCAGAAATTATCAACCCCAAATAATTGGATAAAAGCGAATTTTAGACTTAATTATAGGTTGCGCATACATAAAATTCTAAGTGTATTTATATTTCTCTATGAAATTTTTAACCTGTGGATGAGAATACTGTAATTAATTGGTTGCTAGAAGGGGATGCTGCAGTTCGATGGCAAGTCCATCGCGATTTATTAAGTTCTTCAGAAGAGAAAGTACGGGAAGAACGAAAGCGAATAGAAAATTCGGGATGGGGTTTGAAAATACTTAGTTTTCAAGGTAGGAATGACATATGGGATGGGTTAGGAAAAATCGGCTGGAGGTCTGCAATGTATAATCTCCAGCTATTACGAAGATTGGGATTGCTACCAGGAATACCAAGAATTAATACAGCATGTCAAATTATGTTAGATAAGGGATTACACAGTGATGGTGGTATACAATATGAAGATACCAAAAGTGAAATGTGTCAAACGGCAATGTCAATGGCAATATTTGCTTATTTTCAAATCCAAGATGAAAGACTTGAACAAATCATATCCTATATTATTTCAAATCAATTAGATGATGGTGGTTGGAATTGTAGACACCCAAGAGTGAAGACCAATCATAGCTCATTTAATACAACATTTCATGTACTAGAAGCATTACAACAGATCAAACAAAACTTACCAGAATATTTTTCATCCTATGATATATCTGGCAAATTGTCTGAGGGAATAGAATTCCTATTACAACATCGTCTGTACAAATCACATACAACGGGAGAAATTGCAGATTCCCAGTTTACAAATATTTCATTCCCACCACGGCATAAATATGATATTATGAGTGGATTAGATTTTCTTCAATCAATAAACCATCCAACTGATGAACGGTGTAGCGATGCAGTCAATCTCATAAAAAGAAGACAAAAACAAGGAAAGTGGCCAATGGGAATATATCATCAAGGTTTAAGTTTTTTCAAAATTGAAGATGGTAGACAACCAAGTAGAATGAATACATTACGAGGTTTACGTATTGTTAAATGGTGGCATCAGTAAATTAAGTGGAATCAGGTAATGATACAACTCTTGATAATCGGATTAATTTTGGTATCTCATCTGGGATTTGAAGTTCTTGGGAGAAATATATTGCATTTACATATTTTATGAAGATTGATGGATTAATATTGGGATCAAAATTTAACTTAGAAATACGATGAAATATCACACTACGATTTTCAAGATCTATGAGGTCTTGTTCAGTTATACTGATTTCGGCTTGCATGGAAATTATAATAAAATCAGCTATAGATAAATTGTGATCTTTAGAGATTAAATGGTGGATCTCAAAAAAGGGTATAAATTCACTAAAAAGATTATTTACACCATCACCGATGGTAATTTTTTCTGTATGGCAGATCCCCACAAATTCATCGTAAATAGGAGCATATACGTTTCTGATGGTTACATCTTTTAATTTCCCAGAGATTGGTAAAGGCTGTCTTTTAGATTGATTAATTGATAACAGAAATAATTTGGATATGGTTCCCTTAATTTCAACTTTGCTATGAACAATACGGTGAACATAATTCAATAATGTCTTATTATCTACTGTTTCATCAAATACTAGCTGATTGATATTTTTAAATATATATTTAATCCCATCTCCTGCAGAAATTAAATCCTCATGAGAAATCGACAAATAATCAACATTTTCAATCAATTCAAACTTTATATGTTTCTCTTTATTATGGATTATTTTTT
>JAOUKW010000475.1 GCA_029882335.1 Candidatus Heimdallarchaeota archaeon
GTAAGTAGATATGTACTTCCTATATAACACATCATAATCATTGCCACTTGATAAAATAGGAGAATTATCAACCCAAGCAACATGGAGATTATCTAAATTATCAATTGCCAATTTTGGATGAAGAGCATTGTTCGTGGCGGAAGAGGGAGTCCAAATTACTTCTATAGGATTCCAATTAGATGTGATTGTATCATATTTTCTATAAACAATATGTGTGTTAGCAATACCGTAAATACCAGTATAATCACTCCAGACAACATGTACATTGTTTTTTCCATCGATTTTTAATGATGGAGATTCTGAATCTGATGTACTGTCTATTGAAAGTACAATCGAATCTCCCCAGGTATTTGTTGACGAATCATATTTTTTATAAAATATATCAATATCTGTACCTACACCATTATAATCAGTATAATCACTCCAAACAACATGTAGATTACCATTACTATCTATATCGATCACAGGAATTTGAGAAGCATCTCCGCTTTCAGTAGATACAATAACTGTAGTACCCCAAGTTGAAGTGGAGTAATCATATTTCTTATAAAATATGTCGCCATCTCCCCCAGATCCATCATAATCAGTATAATCATGCCAAACAATATGAATATTATTTTGATTATCTACCACCATATTAGGAGAAAATGAGCCACTAGTACTTTCGGAGGATATAACAACAGCACTTCCCCAAGTTGATGTCGATCTATCAAATTTTTTATAAAATATATCAAAATCTGTACCTGCACCATTATAATCCGTATTATCTACCCATACAACATGAATATTGTCATTTAAATCAACTGCAATATTTGCAGAAGAAGAAATAGATGTACTCTCTGGCGATACTATCTCAATATTACTCCATACCCAATCTTCAGGTTCAATCGAAGTTGGATAATATCCACTGTCTAATGGAATTGCTATTGAATTTGTCGAATTTACCAATAAAATCACCATTAAACCCATTATTACCATGTTAATAAGTTTCCGAACTAATAACATCAAATATCCGAATGTCCACAATCTTAATAAATATTCACTCATTCACATGATTATTCTATTGAAAAATTCTAATTTGAAGTGATGTTGTATTATAGATCTCCTTTAAATAAAAAATTACACAATTGTAGGCAAAATTTTTTCCATCAAATTATTAAAATCAAGAAATTATGTGAATATAATTAAAGAGATCAATTACATCCTTGAGTAGGATGAGTTTAATAATATAGACTTTGATATATAGAGATGTAGTAGACTAAGTCATGAAAATCAATTAATTCTATGCTTCCTTCTCAATACCGCGACCGTAATAAATAGACCGACAATCCAAATAGAAGGAAAACTAACATCTTCAGCAGTAAATTCAGTTAAAGTCTGCAAGTTATCTATGGTAATTGTCTGATTATCAGAAATAATAATGGTAATTGGATCTGCAGGTACGTTTGCATCTACATAAACCATATTGGAGATTTCACCCTCACCTAGGTAATTAACACCTGTTATAACATAATAATAAAATCCACTTTCATCAAACTGATCTACATAGTACAGACTTTCTGTTGTTGCATGAGGCGATAGTCCTGTTAAATCATAAATCGGATCTGTACTGCGATAAATATTGTACGTAGAAGCACCAAGACTAGGATCCCAAGTAATTCCAATAGAATCATCAGTTGGATTGGGATTGATATAGTTTATATAAGGTTTTGTTGGTAATCCAGAGTATGATCGATAAAAGATATTACGAGAAGAGTATGGAAAAGCAAAATTATCATCCCAAATGACATGAGCAAAACCAAATCTATCAATAGAAATTGAAGCAGCAGAAGTTAGAGCTCCAGATTCTAGAGATATATATTTTTTTTGAGACCAAACTCCAAATTCATAATTATATCTTTTATATACTAAATTATTAGCACCTGAAAAATCATCTGTCCAAACACAATAGACATTATTTAATTCATCAACACCAAATGTAATATATTGAACATCACGATCGCTATCTGTGGATAAAATACTTTGTGCACTCCAGGAAGAAGTGAATGCAGTATACCTCCTATAAAATACATCAGCATCATTGCCACTTAATGAAATAGGAGTTTTATCAACCCAAGCAACATGGAGATTATCTAAATTATCAATTGCCAAAGTAGGTTTATGAGCACTAACAGTGCTAAATTCAGAAAGTAATTGTACAGGATACCAATAAGAAGTGATTGTATCAAATTTTCTATAAACTATATCATAATCAATTGAACCATCAAAAATTGGTGATTCATCTCCCCAAACAATATGAACATTGTTTTGCCCATCAATCTTCAAATTTGGGTTAATTGAATTTCCGTCACTATTAGAAGATATTATTATTAAATCACTCAAACTAGAAGTCGTAGAGTTTAATATTTTGTAAAATATATCAAAATCAGTGCCTGCGCTATTTATATTAGTAGAATCCTGCCATACAATATGTAGGTTATCAAAACGATCAATGCTAATATCAGGATACTGAGAATTACCTCCGCTTTCAGTAGATATAACAACAGTACTTCCCCATGTATTGGTTGATGAATCTAATTTTTTATAAAATATATCAAGATCAGTGCCGGAGCCATTTATATTAGTAGAATCCTGCCAGACTACATGAATATTATTACTTGAATCTAATTCTATTCTAGGATTTTGCGAATATACTGTGCTTTCAGTAGATATAACAACAGTACTTCCCCATGTATTGGTTGATGAATCTAATTTTTTATAAAATATATCAAGATCAGTGCCGGAGCCATTTATATTAGTAGAATCATGCCAGACTACATGGATATTATTACTTGAATCTATACCCATTTCAGGATAATATGAATCAGCCGTACTCTCTGATGATACTATCTCAATATTACTCCATACCCAATCTTCAGGTTCAATCGAAGTTGGATAATATCCACTGTCTAATGGAATTGCTATTGAATTTGTCGAATTTACCAATAAAATCACCATTAA
>JAOUKW010000090.1 GCA_029882335.1 Candidatus Heimdallarchaeota archaeon
AGCAGAAATTATGAATTTCTTAGAAATGAATTGAAAATTCGATTAGTAGATGATATAGATATATTAATTTCAAGACTACACCAACACTACAACTAAAATATAATAATTATAACGTTACTTCCATGGAGTATATGAATTTTTAATTAATAAACAACTTTCTTATTATTTTATGGTATGAGATTGATGAAAAGTGAATAATATGGACTTACAAATAAAAGACTTAAAGAAACTAAACTATACGTATTATTTTAGTAGATTTAACTGGCTTGCCGGATGTATTCCCTCTGTCTTCTTAATATGGCAAAGAGATGGTTTGGAATTTTCTAAAATAATATATTTACAAGGATTATTTGGACTAATGATAATTATTCTTGAATTTCCATCTGGTATTTTAGCAGATAGATTCAGTAGAAAATCAATTTTGTTTTTCGCGACAGTTAATATCGCATTAGGATCACTTACGTATAGTTTTGCACACGGTTTTAATCAATTTCTTTTTGCAGAATTTTTATTTGCAATTGGATTTGCTTTCACCTCAGGATCTGATACTGCATTAGTTTGGGATAGCTATGTATCTGTAGGAAAGGAAAATAATGCAAAACATATTTTAGCCAAGGGTAATTCCTTTATGGCAGGTTCTGCAATACTTCTAACAATATTAGGTGGTATTCTTATGAATTTTGTTCTTACATTACCCCTTTTAATCACATCTGGTATGTATTTGACGCTTGCATTTATGTATCTGACGGTGAAAGAACCTGAACGCGTGAAGCAGAAAGAAACAAAGTTGATTTGGATTCATACTCTTTCTAAATTAAAACTACCTTACATTTGGGCAATTATTTGTTTTGTTATGATTAATAATATCGTTCTACGAATTGTATTCTGGGGTTATATTCCAAAGCTACAATCAATCAATGTGGATCAAATTTGGTTTGGTTTTGTACTTGCTGGTGCAAACTTCATCATGCTGATAGTTTCTTTGTATTATCAAAAAAATACCGATCCTTCAAATAAAATAATTAGTTTATTTCTAATGTTAACCGGAATTGGTGTTATTTTATTTGTCTTTGAGTTAAATTTGATGATATTATTACTTGCAATTATGTTTCACCAATGTGGTCGAGCAACAATTAGGTATCTCTCAATGGTCAAGATAAATGAGAATGTAAGTTCTGATATTCGTGCTTCTGCTATATCTATGATCATGAGTGTTAATTCAATACTATATTGGTTAGTAGCTACACTGATTAACCATTTTGATTTAGAGCTAAAAGACGTCATGATTTTGCAATCTGGTATTGTAATCCTCATCTTTATCCTAATTCCCATACTTGGAAAAAATAAATTTCAAGAAGTGTCAATTGATTAAATTTCTAATTTGTTAATTAAGTTGAATATTGAAAGCAAGATTTGCGTTTAGTGATTGTTATCCGCAATTATTTCCTTGAATAAATTATCCAGTATAATCCACAATTATTGGTGATGTCCATGCTTTTTCACCGTCTTGTTGGATGACTCGGAGGTGATATCCCATCTTACCCGAAAGAGGGAAGAAATCAGCAAAGGTAAATTTAAGATTTGATTTATATCCGTCAATTGGAATCGGGTAAAATTCTAATTTCTGTCCTATACCACCTGCATCAAATGATTTAACTGAAGTTAATTCGTTTAATCTTATCTCTTGATTGATTAATAAGCTATTGAATTTAATTATCGTTTGTTCATTTCCATCAATAGTCATAATTATTCCATCGAAATCTCCTGCTGTTGTTGAGTTGAATTCTAGTTTTGTTTCTGAATGGTGATAGATTCCTTCCCAAGGTAAGTCAAATGCATATTCTTGGTGTTCTACTATTTTTCCACCTTCAACTTCAATACTTCCAGACCAATCTGTATTCCTTCTTCTATTTTTTATTCTAGCTCCAGTCCATCGAATTCCAATCTTTTTAGTGTTGAATTTATCATCATATCCCATTTTTGTGTATATAATTTTATTTCCTCTATATACTTCTACTTTTTCAATTCCAGTAGATCCGTTTACTTCTATGTTAAACTTTGGTTTATTTGATGTTTGTATGTAATCACCCATTATTGCATTTTCGCATGAAAAGTGAATGATAATTCTTGGACCTGTGGTTCCATATACATTTTTTGCTTTAAATGCCTTCCATAAATCTTCTCGAGATAATGAATTTGCATACACTGCTGTAATGCCTGATTTAACGGCTTCTATCTTGGACACTGGGTAACTATTTCCTGGTTTACAAGAATGTGTGTCACTAGATGCGATAAAACCTACATGTAGGTTTCTCTCAATTGCCTCCTCGATAAACCATTCAAAATGTCCATGCACTGATGCTACCTCAATAAATGGAGTTAGTTTTTCATCAATTACATCGAGTGAAGCTCGTCTACCACCAATATGTGGTATTATAATGACATCATCTCTTCCTTCAAATTCATCATAGAGTTTAGATACCGGATATCTATCACTATCCAAGTCTGTTTTATCTGGAATTAATGCATGAGAACATCGATGTATTGGCATATCATCATTAAGATAATAGACATTATGGTCTCCTCCTGCTCCTGGATTACCTGACCATTCGTATCCAAGAAAAGTAATAAATTTACCTGGTTGATGGAAATCTTTTATCATTTGAGTTAATTTATTCCAAATTTCCTTAGTTACTTGAAATGCATTTGCTGCATGGGAAATAAAATCCAATACTGCAACATCCCTACCATAGAGAAAATATTCTTCCATGGTACCACTACCAACAGTTTCATTAGTTTGACCATGTAAATCTCCCCAAAATAAAAGTTTCTCCTCTGTTTCCTTTATTACTTTAATAGGATTTGAATATGCTTCTCCTATTGAGTTAGTAATTACCTTTAATTGAAATTCTCCTTCCTCTTTAATTTTTAATTTTTCATTTCTTAGTATTCCATTATTATCTAAACTGACGCTAAACCTTGAGATTTGATTATCATTGATTTGTAGTATAAATTCACCACTATATCCTGGTGATATATTTCCCCATTTATCTTCTATTCGAATAATTCCCCAAAAATTTTCGTTTACTTTTACTACAGATTTAGTTATCATTGAAATTTTGGAGGGTGATCCTGGTATGATATTTAACTTAGGTGAATCAATTAATTGTTGATAAAGATTGGTACCAAATGGATCTAATACAACTTTTAGAAGCACATCATACTCTACATATGTTTGAATTCTCCATCCAGATGACCCTTTGGAAGCATCACCTATTCGAAATACTATCCAATCACCTTCTGATAGATAGCCATCATAGATAGTTAGGGTAATAGCTGGCATAAAAGGTCGTGTGTAACCTGCATAATCATACTGTAAGTTGAAATTTACTTTTTTACTTATTTCAACAGTTGTATAATTTTCTCCGTCAGGTTTAATAAATTGTGGTTTACCAAAAGGATTTGAAACGGGCCATGCGATTTTGATATGACCACCATCATCAATTCCATACTTACCTATATGTATTTTTAATTCTACGGGATTAAATGAACCTACAGGAATATTTTTAGGAGTTATGAGTTCAACTGTTCCATAATTAGTTTTTACAAATTTAGGTGAATATCCCATGACTTACAAATATTGTTTCTTTTAAAATACTTTACTAAGTGAATTGATTATTTTTGCTAACACAATTATATTTCCTATCCAATATCTGTATAGCCATTTGTATTATGAGTTTAGGATATTTGTATAAAAGAAATGGTAAGCTCTATTTTGCGGTATAAATAATAATATTTACTCGTCAGTCTCCTCATTATCTTTTACATCTTTATCTGGATTCTCTTTTACAGATTCTATGGTTTTTTTAACAAAATTAGAAATACCTTTGGTAAATTCATTAGGGATGTGTTTAGCAGTTCCTTTTTGTTTGATATTGGTACTTATATCATTAGCTGTTTTGGATATATTTTCCATAAATCCTTTAGAGAGGTTTACTGCAGAGAGAGATAAACTTTTACCAATTTCTTTTTTCAGTGTCGATATTTCTTCCTCCATTGATTTCATAAATTCTGCAATATTTTCAAAATCATTTTGAATATCTAATTTAACCTGAAGATTTTCATCGAAATCAGTGTCATCCCATATTTGATTGGGATTTGGTTCTCTGATCTTTTCTCTTTTCTCTTTTTCTTCCTCGTTTTTCCTCATATTTTTCTCTATTTCTTGCTCTCTTTTCCTTATTTTCTTATTTATTTCAGCTTCTCTTTGTCTCATTTTATTTTTTAATTCATTTCTCCTTTCTATATTTTTTGCTAATTCTGTAATTTTTCTAATTGAATCTCCAAAATTCTCTGGTAGGAAGTGTTGACCTTCCATGTTTAAATTTTCTAGTTCTTGTATTTTAGCATCCATCGCAATTTGTCTACCTACAGGGTCTTCAATACTTTCTTCATTCATTATTTCTTGTAAGTCATTAAGATCATCTGCAATTTCTTGAGAATAACTATCTCTCATTTTATTTTTGAATTTTTCTGATTTTTCCATATCTAGACTATCTAAAATAGCTTCTAGCATCATCATTTGTTTTTTCGATGTCTCTATACTCCATCGATTTAATCTTTCTAGCTGATAACGTTCAGCTTCTCTTTGATGTTTTTCTTGTTCACGTTGATATGTTATATTAGATTCATGCTGTTTTCTTTGCCTTTGATCCACAACTAATATTAATACAGCAACTCCGATTTCGAGTAGTAAACTGAAGGTATTGGAAACGTCTGTGAGAACCATGAATCAAGTGAGGATTACTGATTATTAATTCTTTTTAATCTTTCAAGTTATAGACTAATAGAGATGGATTAGGTTTGATCATTTTCTTTTTGTGTTTCACACCAAGTTTCATGAACGTGCATCCATTTTATAGAGGTTAAATCAAATGAAAATATAGCAGTAGATATTCTTCTTGTTTGTTTTGCTTCTGATTTATGGCATTCATAATAAGTAGATAGAACAAATTCACCAAGTATTCTAGAATCAATATCTTCTACCCACATATTCAATTCTTCTGTGCTATTGTAGCTTTTTCTTATATTTTCTAGAACTGTTTTTCTATCATTAATTAATCCAGACGGATGAATTAATTGGAAGTTATTGTCTAATGCGTTTTCTACTCTAGTATAGGATTGTTCCTCTACCTTTCCAGTAAACCAATTTTGAAAATATTGATGGAGATCTATTATTTCAAATTCTACTTGTTTGAAAATATCTTGTGTTTTCATAAACTAAACTAATAATTATCTAAAATCAATGTTTGGAATGAATATGAAAAATATTGCTAATTCTAAGAAATTAAATATTAAAATATTTCGCATTTGGATGATGAAATACAATCGCGGAAACTGACGCTTCTGGAATCATCATATAGGATTCTGTTAGAGTAACTTCAATTTCCTCAGGTTGTAATATCTGCCAAATTACTTCTTGATCTTCCATATTAGGGCAAGAAGGATATCCAAAGCTATATCTATTTCCAAGATATTTCCTTGGTGGTCCTGCATCATAAGATCTCTCAACCTTTTCTTCTAATCCCCACATAATTCTCATCTGATGATGTATCATTTCGGCTAAAGCCTCTGATGTTGCTATTGCAAGACCTTGTAAAATAAATGCATCCTTATAACTTCCTTCTAATTCGATTTTTTTAGCATAGTCAAGTATTTCATGACCTGCAGTAACAACAAGGAATCCGATTGTATCATTACTTTTCGCTACATAATCACTAAGACAAAGAAAAGGATCATTTTCTTGTCTTGGAAAATTTAAAACAACTTCTTTTCCATTAAAATCAATAAATATTTCATTATTAATCGCATGGCATTTAAAAAATTGATACACTGCTTTAACCTGCATTAAATTTTCATCTATAATTTGATTCTTCAATCGTTCTACGTCTTCTATTAATGCCAATGCTTTTGGTTCTTTGTTTATAATCGATGCCCTTATGTTTTTATTATAGCCAAGTAATTTTTGATAGAGAAAAGTCAATCGTATATATGACCATATTTCTCTTAAGTTAAAATCTAACTTTACAATTCGTTCAAATGTGTTTGGTATTGGAAGTTCAAATTCCATTTTAGTATCATCTGTCATAATTTATACTACGCTTCCTCAAATATCATATTAACGATAGATAAACCTGCCATTGCATCTCTTGCATAGTGAACTTGACCTAAAGCAGCAGGTTTAATCTCATTTTCCACGAATTTCGGAGTGAGAGCAGCACCTCCAACTAGTAAAGGAATGTCAATATTTTCTTCTTTAAAATGTTCAGCGACAGAAACCATGTATCTGCTACTTTTAACCAATAATCCGCTTAATCCAACGGCATCTGGTTTGTGTTCCTGTATTGCACGTATTAACTGAGTACTATCTATTCTAATACCAAGATCCACAACCGCATATCCATTACTTTCCAATATTATGCGGACTAGGTTTTTTCCTATATCGTGAACATCTCCTTTAACAGTTGCCAGTAAAACCTTTTTCTTAGTAAATGTTTCACCAGTGAGCATTAATGGTTCAAGGTGTGAGATCGCTAATTTTACAACTTCTGCACTTTGAAGAACTTCAGTAACTATCATTTTGGCTTGTTCAAATAAGATGCCAACTTCACCCATACCTCTCATTATCACTGTATTTATAATCTCTAGTGGGGTCATCGTTTCAAGTAATTCATCTAAATCGCTAATGACTTCAGTTTTGGTACCATTAACTATTGCTGATTCTAATGATTCTGATGGAGTCATATTTGCCCTAGCTATAACGTTGTCTTTAGAAGGGTCTCTGTCTCTAAAATGATTAGAAAATGTTGTTAATGCCTCTAGACTTTGTGAATTTAGAATTTCTTCTGCCATTTTAATTTCTTCAGGAGGAATTGTATTATATCGCATGAGTGTTGCAGGATTAACAATGGCAAGATCTAATCCTGCTTGTACACAGTGATAAAAAAATACTGAATTCAGTACTTCTCTACCTGCTGGAGGTAATCCGAAGGATACATTACTTATACCAAGTATAGTGCTTACTTGGGGATATGTTTCTTTAATCCATTTAATAGAATCTATTGTTGCTCTGGATGTTCCCTTTAGCTTCTCGTCATTACCAGAATCTACAGTAAATACCAGCATATCAAAGATAATGTCTTCTGGTGGTATTCCATATTTATTGACCAAAAGATCATAAAATCTGGTAGTCACTTCTTTCTTTTTCTCTAAGGTTAAGGCCATTCCTTCTATTTCGTCTATCAAACCAACTACTGCAGCTGCATTATAATCTTTCATAATTCCTATTAATCTCTCCAATTTCTCAAATCCACTTTCCAAATTAATTGAATTGATTATTGCTTTACCTTGTGTGTGCTTCAAAGCAGCCTCCACTGCATCAGGGCTGGTAGAATCGATCATTAATGGTAATTTAATTGATTTTGATAGTAAGGGGAAATATGTGTTGATGGCTTCAATTTCATTGAATTCAGTGTCTTCAAGGCAAATATCTAATATCTGAGAACCACTACTAACTTGTTGTTTGGATACCTCTAATGCTTCCTCAAACTGACCTCCTCTTATTAATTCCCTGAATCTTCTACTACCTTGAACATTAGATCTTTCTCCTACAACAATAGGTTTAATTTTATCATCAGGTACTAATCTATCTACTCCTGCAACAGTAAATTGTTTCGGTAAATCGCCAACTTGTCTTGGTGGTTTACCTTCTACTGCTTCTTTTACTTTGATTATGTGTTCTGGTGTGGTTCCACAACAACCTCCTGCAAGGTTTAAGAGACCTGCTTCGGCATACTTTCCAATTTGTGAAGCAAATTCTTCTGGTGTTTCGTCATATTCTCCAATATCATTTGGTAATCCTGCATTTGGAAAAATAAAAATTGGCACTTCACTAAGTTGATTTAAGCTATTTAATGGTTCATGTAAATCTTTAGGCCCAACAGCACAGTTCATTCCAATTGCAAAGATATCTAAACCGTTTATTGTTGAAAAAAATGCATCGATATCCTGACCTGCTAGCATTCTACCAGCCATTGCAATACTGGTGGATAGTAATATAGGAACCTTAATCCCTACTTTTTCCTCTGCCATTTTTACAGCCTGATATGCGGCTTTGATGTTTAATGTATCATGTGCTGTTTCGATTAAAAATAAATCTACTCCACCTTCAAGGAGACCTAAGGCCTGTGGATAATAACTATCTCTCATTTCATCGAAGGTAATATCTTGGGTTACTACAATTGATTTAGTTGTAGGTCCCATTGAACCTGCAACAAAACGGTTTTCATATTTTGCAGCAGCTTCTTTGGCTAATTTTGCGGCTTTGAGATTTAATTTATAAGTATTCTCTGATAATCCATATTCTCCCAGAACTATTGAAGTTGCTCCAAATGTATTGGTTTCAATAATATCAGATCCAACTTTTAAGTATTCATCATGGATCTCAGATATTACATCAGGTCTTGTTTCAACTAGATAATCAGTGCATCCTTCATATTGTTCTCCACCGAAATCTTCTGCACGTAAATTATACCTTTGGATCATTGTTCCCATTCCCCCGTCTATGATTAATATTCGTTTTTTCATTATTTCTGTTAATTTGCTTTCTATATTCATTTTGCAATCACCAAAGTAATAAGAGGAGTGAGACTTCCTCAGTTAAAATCAAATACGACTCTGAATTAAATTAATGAACTCGAAATATAATAAACTTTGTAATGATAACTATAAGATACATGTATATTCGTGATATAGGTATGTTTTGGAATAAAATTATATATATTGGAATATTCATTTGTTTGATAGTAAATAAGAATTCATTAAAAAATACGCTTTGATCTATTAAAATTCTTCCTTAAGTAGTTGATTGGTGCCATAATTATTAGAATAATTAATTGTTTCTTGATATATTTAGTTAAATTGGTGGTCTTTAAGTAATTATTAAAATAAGATCAACTTTTATCAATTTTAATTAACTAATAGATATTGTCTTGGTGTATATAGGTATGAGTATTCAAAATAAAGGAACTGTTTTTTTGCTATCAACATCGGTATTTCTAGTAACCACCGGATTTTCTATTATATTTCCCATTCTACCAAAGCTACTGGATAGAATTGGTGCTGGTGCATTTGAATTTGGTATTCTTGCAGCTTCTTTTGGTGTGACTTTTACTATTTTTTCTCCAATCTTTGGATATATCGGGGATAGACGGCCAAAAAGGTTAGTAATTCAAATAGGGTTATTCGGCTTTTTATTTTCTAATTTTTTCTATATACTTGCAGATAATCTTATACTGCTGATAATCGGGAGAATGGTTCAAGGAATATTTGCATCTGCAGTTATGCCTTCTGCTATTTCATTAGTAACTGATATAGTTCCAGATAATGAAAAGGGGAAAAATATCGGTTATATAATGGCAGGTAATGCAACAGGTTTTATTGTAGGACCATCTATTGGTGGCATTTTGTATGATTTTTCTGTTTATACTCCATTTTATACTTCAATCGGATTAAGTATATTCACCTTGATTTTAACGTTTAAACTGATTCCAAATATTCAACCTATTACCAATCACAATGGGGAAGATAATCAAAAACTTCCCTTTTCTTGGCAAGCCATTCCCAGTCCATTAATCGTTTTTGCTGGATTTGTAGTGGTTGATATCATATATTCTGTATCATGGTTATTTATAGAACCTGGCTTTATATATTACTTTTATGATGATTTACACTATACTCCATTTGAGTTTGGAATATTTGTAGGTGCTTATGGTCTTGCAATTACTGTAGTACAGCTACTTTTTGGTTCATTATCAGATAAATTCGGACGAAGACCAATAATAATGTTAGGTACTATATTTTATACTATCTTTATCGTAATGTTATATTATAATACAAGCCTCTTTTCTTTAATTATTGCGGCAACATTTGCAGGTATTGGTGGAGGTTTTTCTTTACCTGCAATGAAAGCTTTACTTGCAGATGCTGTAGATGATCATCAAAAAACTACAGTATTTGGTATTGAAACTGGGTTACTTAGTACAGGTATGATTTTTGGTCCATTACTTGGTGGTTATTATTATGATTCACTAGGAATGCTGGCAATTATTCAGATATCCATCATAATGTGCTTTGTCTCCATGTTAATTATTGGATTCTTAAAATTTCAAAAACCAATAAGAGGAGAATAATCAAATGAGATCGATAATTGATACCTAATATATTATTACTCAATTACTTTTTAGAGCATTAATCATGGTATTAATATTATTTGCATAATTTTGTGGAAATGGCCAAGATTTATATATATCTGGCAGAGCTAATTTGTCTAAATCTTCCCTAGATGCATTTTTCTCAATCATTTGACTTGCCATTTCATAAATATGTTTGATGTAGTTTTCTTGATTGTTAACAATTTCATTGCCACCTTTATTTCCATGTCCCGGAATTACGAATTTTGGTTCTAGTGCAGCTACATCTTGGATTCGATTAATCCATTCCAGAGGTGTAGAATCTCCCATATATAAATGACGACCATTTACAATCAAATCTGCAGTAAATACAACTCCTTCATCAGGTATAAAGAGAATGGCATCGCTGTCTGTATGACCTGCACCAAAAGTAAGAATTTGAGCTTTTCTCTCTGATCCATAAATTGTCAGAGAACTTTCAAACGTCATTGAGGGCAATGTTAAGGATACATTGGGAATTTCTTCAACTAATTTACTGTATCTAGTAATTAAAGATGTAACAATACCCCGTGAATCATCGTCTAAATCTTTTTTTAATGTTTCTTTCATATTGGTGAGTGAGTTTTGTAAACCACCTGCCTTATCCTTTGCTAAATATTCTTTACCATCACTTTCCATAATTTCACGCGTTTTAGTAGTTGAAATAATCTCAAATGTTGGATGAAATACTTGATTACCTCGATTATGATCCCAATGCCAATGACTATTGACAATAAGAAATTTTTCATTATTTGTTAAATCTTTGGCTTTTTCAACTAATTCTTTAGCAGCTAAGGGACTCATAAAAGTATCAAATAAGATGGTCTTATCTCCAAGATCAACAATCCCTGAATTTGATACGGCAACACCTCCTACTTTGGCAATAACAGCCCATATCCCCGGTTTGACAAATTCAATTGTAAAATTATCTGTTTCAACAATGATATCTTTTGACATAAAAAAACCACTTCTCATGATTTGTTATACGTTTGGATTAATGAGAAGAATATATCTATCAACGTATATTTCAATTTATCTCATAAGGAACTTAAATATTCTTGTAGTATAAACGATAATTAGTGAAATTTGTTACAATGCAGGAAGATGGTTCTTTGTCTGTAGAAGAAAAGAATCTACCTAATATCGAAATTGGAGCAATTCTAGTTAAGACATTGTATTCTGAGGTATGTGGTACGGATGTCCATTTATCTCATAATCAATTAGCAGGAGTTCCTTATCCTATAATTCCCGGGCATGTATCTGTTGGTGTTATTGATCAACTTGCTGGTGAAATTAAAGATGTAGATGGGAAATTATTAGCAGTGGGAGATACTATTACTTTTCTTGATGTTCATGAGACTTGTAATTCTTGTTGGTATTGTTTGGTTGCAAAAGAGACTACTAGATGTCCTAGTAGGAAGGTTTATGGTATTACATATAGTGCAAATGAGGGCTTACTCGGTGGTTGGAGTCAGTATATTTATTTGAAACCAGGTGTGAAAGTTATTAAATTTGAAGATGGGTTCGATCCTTTGTTTTTTATGGCTGGTGGATGTGGATTACCAACTGCTATTCACGCAGTTGAAAGGGCTAATATAAAACTAGGCGATAGTGTTGCAATTCAAGGTGCAGGT
>JAOUKW010000477.1 GCA_029882335.1 Candidatus Heimdallarchaeota archaeon
GTATTGATGAATATTTTTTCTTGGAAATCCCAGATGGACAAATAAAAGGATTAAATGAAAAATTAAGATTAGGTATAAGTACGATCCCATTTTCTCTAATATTTCGATACTTAGGGGCATCCCCTTTGATATCAAAATCAATTATTCGCACATTGTTCAAGAGAAGTAAGTTCAAAATATGTAACCTTAAATTTGTTTTACCTGTTCCGATTGCACCACAAATAATTCCTCCTTTAGAAAAATCCTTCAAACTAATACCAAAGGGATTAGATCTTTGATTTAACATAATTTGCCCGATAATTGATTCTGGATTGTATTTACTTGGAAATACATAATTAAAACCAAAATTTTCTCTTGTGAAATAAGGAATATTTGGTATATGAAATAATTGATTCATTTGTTTAATATCAAGTAAATTACTCTGTATTTTCTTTTTGGATATCGAAATAAGATCAAAATTTGATTCAAGTAATGATACTATTTCATTAATTTTACCTCTTTCAGCAGTTTGTAATGAAAATGTAATTGAAAATTTGAAGTTTGTATGTTTTAAATAATTTACAGAAAAACCATCCTTTAGATGTAAATTAGATTTTATTTTTTGAATGGTTCCATTTATTTCAATGATACAAAACTCAAGAGAAGAATTTTGCATAATATGTATTAATGAATTTATACTAGGTAAATTATTACGAGAGTTTAGATTATTAAAATTTAGATTGTAATTAATCAAATCATAATTTTTATATCTATAAGCAGTATAAATCCCATTGAAACTCCGAATATAACCTTCAAGTTTATCTCGAGTGCTTTTTAATGATGGGGGAAAAATCAGACGATTGTTAGTTATTAATATAATTAAACTTGGTCTATTATCCTTATAGAGAATTCGATAACTAATTTTATGAGTATGATTATTTTTTAAGTAAGATGTAATTTCTTTTTGGATATTTGAATATTCAATAGATATAATTTTTGAGTAGATTACTAATTTCCAGTGCAATAAAAAAGGAGTAAATTCTAATGAGTAGCCATCCCTGTGTATTGTAATTGATTTTTTAAGCAGATAATTCAATGAGATTATCAATATTATAACATATACAATAAAAACAGGATTTATCGATATAAAAGGAATAGAAAAATTAAGAGTATATTTTGAAATAAAATCATTTAACCCTATGAATAAATCATTGGAGTATGATGATATATCTTGTATTGAAATTGAGAAGAGTTCAAATAATAATCTAAAAACAATTAGCACTATTGGTAAAATTTTAAGAAAACTAATTATGACTCTTTTTATCAGGATTGATAATTTAACAAATATTAGACGACTACTGAGTAGTACTTTTGTTATTTTTTTATTCAGAATTCATCACGATATTAATTAACTTAATTTCTTATTATATATACTACGTTGATTAAAAAGCTCTACTAATATAAAATTTAAATCCTTGTATTTATTGGTTTTATATATCAGTAAAATGATGTTAGATACATTCTTGTATTAGAAATATATTTAGATTTATCTAATGAGTAGAAATTATTCAAAATAGTTTATTTTTAAACCTCATCCTCAATGATATTTCGTTCTATATGAATTCCAGTATCATACCTGTAATCTTTTCGCAATGAAAGGCTTTCTAATATTTTTTGTATTTTGCTTTCATCCAGTATAACAACAAACAATGCTCTTTCTTTGGAAATTGTAATTAAATTAAATTGATCCATTTTCTTTAAGATTCTTCTTATTGCTCGAGTATTTATCCCGGTTTCATCTTCAATATCAGAAACAGAAATACCTTCAGTTGACTTTAAAGATAAAATTGTAGTAAATATATCAGTTGTATATTTTGATTGTATTTTTAATTCAATCAATTTCAATTCGCTATCAAATTTATCCTCATAATCAGAGTTTATGAAAACAGTATGACCATTTATTGGAATTTTTATTATTAAATTAAAATCTTCCAATACTTGTAGATGCCATAATAGAGATCCGGTACCCATTTTAGTAATGGATTTGATTTCTCGTAAGTGAGCACCATATCCACCAACATGAGTTAAGTAATCAAGTATTTCAAATCTCGATTTGTTCATTAGAACTTGGTTGGAATCTATAATTCGATCTTGTATATTATAAAATGCACCAATAATGGCAAAACCGAAGAGATAGAATTTCTCAATTAACCATTTCATTAATTTCAATACATATTGGTAAAATAATAAAACCATGAGAAATATAAAGAGACTTAATATTTGAAATAAATTTAGGGTAATATCAACCAGAGGTATAGTGAATTTAATCTGATTATCTTCTTGTATTCCTAGTTGTAAATTAGGGTTTGATGCACTCAATCTAATAATTTCTTTAATGACTTCACCAATTAACTGAGGGATTTGAAGAAGATGTAAAGCATCCTCTTCTAAATTCCCATCCAAACTAATTGACCCGACATATGCAATTAAATCCTGGGTGGTTGAGTTTACCATAACAGTATAAGGAAAATCAAATTCGTCCATTTCCTCACTGATACTATTACCTTGATATATATTGATCATTTTCCGATTGGGATCATCAACATCTATTGAAGAAAAATCGCCAATATATTGACTGGTTCTTCCTGCTACAACATTACCAATATCAGTTTCAACACGTAATGACCACTGAATATCAGGTTGTTGAGAAATAGAATCTTCTATTTCGAGTTGTAATATATCTTCAATATTATCCTCGAGGGTATCAATATTTGGACTAAATACAATGAAACCATGATTCCCTTCAGATAGAAAATCAATTAACTTTGCTTCAAACTCATCATCAAAATTAATACTCAGTGAAGAAATTAACATAATTATATCATAATCATTTAGATTTAAATCATTTAACTCATTTATTGAATGAGAAAAAATATTTATATAGCTACCTTCATTTTGCATAATACTTAGAATTGTATCTTTTTCATTATTTGTTGAATAAATTATGAGTAAATTG
>JAOUKW010000478.1 GCA_029882335.1 Candidatus Heimdallarchaeota archaeon
TTATTAATTGGAACTATCTTTATAATGCAACAAAAGACAAAAGGTAGCACGATTCTATTTGTTTATGGATTAGTCAATGCCATTGCAGTATTTTTAATAGTACAACCTTTGATTGCAACAGATCCCTCGAATTTTGATGATCAACTAGGAGGATTATTATTTGGTTTCGTTATAAAGGTAATAGTTGTCCCAATCTTAGGTATAGCTAGCTTTATCTCCATTGGAACTAATACTAATGAACATCTGGGTATGGGTATGTATCCAAATATGTAAATTATTCTGAAAGGATTTCAATTAAATTTTTTTTTATTTATCGAATTTTACACTTCAAAAATAAAAGTCTAGTAGTATTTGATATTTCTATTTTATCTTTTAATTAATTGTATTAAAATTTGCATATACACAGCTAATATTATCTAAAAGATATAAATTCAAGAGTAATTAGATAATTCAATTATCACATTAAGAGAAATATTATTAAATTAGAATTAGTATATTTACAAAGAATAAAGGTTTCTAAGGTGATCTTTTGTGTTAATACAAGATTGTCATGAATATGACAGAAAAGCAAAGAACAATACCATTACAAATCCACTGGAAGCAGTTAAATACTACAAAAACGCTTCAAATTGTTGGAATCAGTTGAATCAACCAATCCATGAAAAGAAAAGTTTGGAAAATAGTGCAAAAATTTTAACTTTAAAGGGAAAAGAAAACGAGGATCCAAATGCAGCAAGAGTTTACTTACAAACTGCATATAAAATTTATAACCACATTGGCATGTATGATGAAGCAGAAAAAGTAAAATTTGTTGAAAAACAAAATTTTATTACAAAGGCAAATCAACTATTGAACCACGCGAAGTCTACAGATGATCTATTTATCTCGGAGAATCTTTATCAAAAAGCGTCAGAATTATTCACTCAGGCAGAAGAAAGAATACAGGCAAATCATTGTTTTAATATCATTGCGAATGAATATATTAAATATGCAAGTTCAATTAACAATCCAAGAATGGCATTTTATTTTTATCACAAAGCTTCTAAATATTATAATATAGTAAATGAAGCTGAAAAGGAAAAGAATGCATTAATTACTGCAGCTAAATTATTTGTCAAGGAGACCAAAAAAATAAAAATCATCACAAAAAACTTACCAATATTAATTTACCATTATTCTCAAGCAATTGAAATATATGTAAGAATTCAAGAAAGACAAAGAAGTTTTAATCTACAAGAAGAAATGGTAGAATTATGTTCTCATTTCGATGTAAAAATAGAGGATGTACTAACCATATTAGATAAACATCACCTTAAACCAATTTCATTTGATATTATTCCAAATTCACAAGCAGAAGTTGAGGAATTACTAAAATCAGAGGATATACCAAATATTCAAGAAAGTATGATTGAATTAATTCGACAAAATAAAGAAAAATCAATAAAATCAATAAAAAAACAAGCAGATAAACCAATCCCTATTGATTTGAAGACCATTCCAAAACCATCAATATCGGGTATTAAACAAAACAACACTTCACCATTGCATACAGGAGTAGTAGATCAAACAATTTCACGAAACAAATATAAAGTACCTGAAAATATTGAAGAAATTGAATCAAAAGTACAACAGAAAAGTACTGTAAAATACAATCAAAACTTTAGCAGAGATACCAGCAATGAAAAACTAGAACTCAATATAAGAAAATTCAAGCGATTACGTAGACATAAGAAAAGTCTTTCTCAAAAGAAACCTATGAATACAAGTGCAAACCATAATAAGAAGCAAACTACGAACAATCTGTCAATTAAAAGCAAAAATATATTTAATGTAGAAAATCGTAATAAGATAACAGTTTCGGATGTGATTAATGTAGAAGAAGAGGCTGAAGAACAATATATCAAGAACTTAAAACAAAAAGAATTTTTAATGAGAAACCAAGAATTTGGCAAATTAAATAAAAATATTTCACACAAATCAATAAAAGCTCATTCAATTCCAGTACCACCAGTATCCAATCTATTTGAAAAATTTAGAGAAGCTCATATGACTTTAATAAATGAAAATAAAACCATCATTCATGGTCCAATAATTGATATATTACATAAGTTGGGTTATTTATCCAGTAATTTAGTGGATGAGGATGAATTAATTTCAATCCCTGAATTTCAAGTATTATTGTTTATTATCAAAAACAATATTGTATCACTGGATGAAATACAAAGCAATATGACTATGACAACGGTTCCACTAATTCTATCTAATTTACAAGCAGATAATTTAATTTTTCAAACCAATGATTATCGTTGGACTGTATCAAAGGTAATTACTAATATTTTGTTCACTGATAAAAAAAACAATCAATATAATGCTGGAGAAAATAAATTGAATATAAATAAGAAAGTACATCCTCCACTTGCAGATCAAAAATTCTTGGAATTAATGGTTAAATATGAAATTATTCACAACCAATACTTAGCATTGGAAAATTTGATGAAAATACCTGAATTTACGATTCTCATGACATTAAATAACCAAATAAAGATGTCAATGGGCGAAATCCAAGATTTAGTAAATTATATGCCTTCAATTCAATTAAAAACCCTACTTGGACGATTACAAAATGATGGAATCATTGAACAAGATGGAAATACCGATTGGAAATTATCAAATTCATTGAAAGAAGAATTATACCATTAGGGAACGATATTTATATCAAGTCTCAACGTCATTGTAATTAAGTAAATTATACTAAATTATAACATTATAGAACTATTTTATCAAGCATGTTTTACCACATTAATTACCCTTTCCACACCCTTATTGATCTCTATAATGATATCACGAAGATTAAAGGTGATATTTAAATTATCACTAATAAATGGATTTTGTATTTCATTACCTATTTGATAAATACCAACTAAAGCATAGGTTACAAAGGCAACTACAGGCATGAATATAATCGGATGGAGGTCTATTGCAGGAAGAGCAA